>VAZS01000162.1 GCA_005884855.1 Alphaproteobacteria bacterium
AAACCTTACGCAAAAGCGGATCAAAACCCGGGCGGCCGGTACGGCGCCGGAATACATGATGACCAGCGCGCCTGCCTCATGCGGCCGTCTCGGTCCAGCGGCAATCGCAACAGCCTCGGCGGCGGGACGCTCCCGAAGGCGGCACCGGACGTGCGGGAATCAAGTCCCCGTAGCCCCGGCGCTTCCCCGTATCCCCGGCGCACTGCGGCCCTAGCGCTTCGGTGGCCTTGACCGTTTTCGACCAGCTTCTTAAATGCAGAACGATCCTAAAACGGCGATCAGCGGTTCGTCGAGAGAGACCGCCATGTACATTGTGGAATTCCGCCACCATGGCGACGGTTTAGCCGAGCCAATGGCGAAGATCCGGGCCTGGCTCGACCATCAGCGGATTCAGCCCAGCGTTTTCCGATTATCGCTCGTACCTGGAGGCACGGTTTGCCGCCTGGAATTCAACGTCGCGAGCGACGCTGAACCCTTCGCGCGTGCCTTTGGCGGCCAGGTAATCGCCGACGAGCGTCCCGGCACCTGTCGCCGCATAACGTCGATTTTTTGCGGCAGCTGGACACCAACCCTCGTAAGGTGTTCTGCTTTCCATGGCAGCGCTCCCCGAAACCGCGGATATGCTCCGCGAGCAAGCTGCTCGATGCCGCAAGTTGGTTAACGGGGATTATTGATTTGGAGGTGCGCGGCCGGCTACTGGGCTTGGCAGTCGAGTTTGACGAACGCGCGGACGAACTAGAGGCCGTGGCGGCGGAACGCTGCGCTGACTGTAGCCGCCTCGGAAACCGCCGGCCGCTCTCGATTGTTCATTCTTCAATTGAGAGAGCGGGACCGGATGGTAAAACACGGCGTGCTAAAAGACCCGGCGCAGGATATCGCCGCGGCGGATGTTTTGGCCGCCTTTGAGGCCGCTCAGTTTAGCGGGTCATCTAGCGTCGATTGCTACCACGCCGCGGTCGACGCCGGCGTCACGCCCATCCCGATCATACGGCTACCTACGCGGCTCAGCAGGCGGTCCGGATCGTTCTCGACGTCAAGACGAGTCTGCGGATAGAGGAAATGTGATGGCGGCGCGGCGACAATGCGAGGTATCGATGAGCCGATCGTTCTAGAGCGCGGCGAACGGACCAGCCTGCGCCAGCTTGCCACGGAAGGCCGACTCACGCTTCGGCGATCCGGTTCATATGGCTCCGACCCAGCATCGAAGACGCCCACCACGCTCTGGGCCGATGTTCGGCCTGGCCGCGGCTGGGAAATAAACGAGCAGACCTACGCGCAACTAAAGGCGCTCGGCGTGCCGGAAGAACCGTCGCCCTGAGCGCGGCCCAGCTTCACCACAGCGACACTAGCGCCTGTCGGCCAGGCAAAGGCCGCGCACATCTAGACGGCGCGTCCTGCTCCCTTCAGGGGGGATCAGCGGTTCGATGCCGGCCAGCCCCGAACGAGATATCGAGCCCGCGTGCGGCAAGCAGCTCCTCTACGTCGCGGTAGCCAAGTGTGAAGCGTAGATAAAGCCAGATCGCCTGCTGGATGATCGGCGGCGGGAGGCGGTGGCGGGCGTTCTGGAGTGAGACCAGGGTGGGCTTGTATTCTTTGCCTGGTACTCAACTAACAAACGAATGGCGCGCGACAAACGAATGACGCGAGTTGTCGCGTTATGTGCGTGACAGGTTCCAGCGCAGAGGCGGCGCGGCTTGGTCCCGATGCTGCCCGCCGAGGCACGAGGCGTACCACGCCGCGGCGGCTCCGAGCAGTAGCGAGACGGCAATGGAGAAGCCCAGAATGACCGCACTTTGGCGCGCTCTTTTCACGGCGAGCGTTGCTGCGGTAATTGCCTCGTCCACTCGACGGGCTGCGTCAGGTTGCGCAATTCCAGTATGGCTCGCGACCAAACGCGACAGGTATTCCCGGTCGTCGGGCTTCATCCCCGCCCGGCTCGTTGCGGCAAGGAGGATGCGACTCGCCTCGGCCCGGCTATAAACCAGATTGCCATCTTGGCGCCTCTCAGAACGAAATAGCCGATCGAGGTCGTAAGCAATCAGAGCTTCTCCGGCATTCGTTGCTGGCGTCGCTGCCGGCGGCACGGCCTTGGACCCGACTGCCGTGGCGATGACGGCTGCAACCAAACCGCTGATTACGACCGCCAGTGCCCAGGCGAGAAGCCCGTGCGTGCCATCCCGGAACTCCACAAATTCGGTATGCAGCCCAGCATCCCAGGTTGTCCGCAGGCGCCCCGCTACGTACCCGCCAAAACCGAAGCTGACGAGGGCGGTCAATACCAGATAGAGGCCCGACAGAACGGTCAGACTCGGCGAGGTGTCCCTCCAGGTTGGGGCGGTCGACGCCACCGAGAGGCCCAGCGAGGTTCCGAAGGCGACCAGAACGATGAAAAATGCTGAGCCGACAAGCGCGCCGGCGATGACCGGAGTCCACCGTAAGAAATCACGGCGTCCTTCGATCGGCACAGTTTCTATTCGCTCCGAGGTTTGCACGCGCGTATCCTTTACCGTCTACACGTCAGCGTAGGCCTAAGAACGATAGGATGAACAGGATCACGACGATTAAACCGATCAGGTAGATTAAACCGCCCACATCGGCCTCCGTGGTTGCAACTCTCGCGCGCAGAACAACAAACGGCCTAGGAACGTTCCGCATCCGCCGATCGCAAGGCGTATGGAGCCGGTTTCGGCATCCCAACGTCCGTGCGAGGCGATATCTCAGCCACCGCGGAACTCGACGACCTTCCTAAAATGTTACCTGTTCGCGCTGTCACGGTGGTGGTGAATGGGTGGATCGACTTCGGCTGAGAGACGTCACGTTCGGCAGAAAAAGGATCGGCTGCCCGTCGAGGCTGCACTTAATCCAGAGCTCGCGGCCAAACAGGCACAGCTGCGCTACGGTGACGATTCAGCGCCGGGCATAACCCGGCACAAGGCGCGTAACGGCTTCGACTACCGCTTACCGGATAGTAGGGTGGTCCGCGATATCGATACGCTGAAGCGGATACGATCGCTCGCGATCCCACCCGCCTGGACGAATGTGTGGATCTGTCTCCATTCCAACGGGCACCTGCAGGCGACCGGGCGCGACGCCCGGGGCCGCAAACAGTACCGCTACCATTCGCGCTGGCGCGAAGTTCGCGACGAAGCGAAATACAACAAGCTCCTGATCTTCACCCAGGTGCTGCCGCAGCTTCGAGCACGAGTGGAGGAGGATCTCAAACGGCCTGGCTTGCAACGTGAGAGAGTCCTTGCAGCCATTGTCCGCCTGATGGAGCTGACGTTCTTTCGTGTTGGCAACAGCGAGTACGCGAAGGCGAACGAGAGCTTCGGACTGACCACTCTGCGCGACCGGCATGTCGCCATCGAAGGCAGCCGTATCCACATCAGCTTTCGCGGCAAAAGCGGTAAGCACCACGAGACCGACATCAACGATCGGCGTCTCGCCCGGATCGTCAAAAGCTGTCGCGATCTCCCGGGCTATGAGCTGTTTCAGTACATGGACGCTGAGGGCCAGCGCCATACCGTTGGGTCGGCGGAGGTAAATGAGTATTTGCGCGAGATCACGGGAGAGGAGATCACTGCCAAGGATTTCCGGACCTGGGCTGGAACGCAACTCGCCGCAGAGGCCCTGCGTGAATTCGAGGCGTTTGATAGCGAGGCGGAGCGCAAAAGAGCCGTTGTCCGCGCTGTGGAGAAAGTGGCCAAACATCTCGGAAACACTCCGACAATTTGCCGGCGCTGCTATATCCATCCGGCGGTGCTGGAGGGCTATTTCGAGGGCATGTTGGTGCGGCACCGACGTAATTTGGCTTGGCTTGGTGTCGATTGCTGCGCAGCCTGCGTGTAGCCATCGAAGACGATGGTTTGTGCGTATTTCTGAACTCCATCGCACGTGGAACAGGGGACGAGGCCGTCCTGTTAGGTAATCTGCCTGGGACAGGATGAGAAATGCGCGCCATTCCGCGACCCACAACCGCATCGCCTAAGCCTCCTGGTTTGGGGACTGTACTGGAGCGCAACATTCGCGCGCTGCAAGAACGGCGTGCGCGCGAAGAGGCGGATGCCACGTTTGAGGAGCGTCTCTCCGGAAAGATTACGCGATTTACCGGTAGCATGGGCTTTGTCTATCTGCATTTGGCCGTGTTTGGCTTCTGGATTGCCGTAAACCTTGGGATGGTGTCCGGGGTCCCGGAATTCGACCCATCCTTCGTCATCTTGGCAATGGCTGCTTCTGTAGAGGCCATCTTCCTGTCCACGTTCGTCCTGATCAGTCAGAACCGAATGGCTACCGCAGCCGATAAACGTGCTGAGCTCGACCTGCAAATCAGTTTGCTCGCAGAGCACGAGACGACAAAGCTCGTCGCTTTGGTGTCGGCAATCGCGGGACGGATGGATCTACAAACGGACGTCGACTCGGAAGTCGAAGAATTGAAGCAAGACGTCGCCCCCGAGCTCGTCCTGGACGAGATTGAAGAGCGGTCTCGAAGTTCCGGCTGAATCTTGCCCCGGCGGGTCATCCCCGTTGGATTGTAGTTCAGCCGGACCTTGTTGGGTGAAAGCACCTTCGTATGCCGTTTTCGGTAGTTCGTGGTAGGAAACGGGTGGTGCTTACCAATTCGACGAACTGGACTATTCGCGGTGCGGACGTGGCGCGCGAGAGGCCGTCACGCAGCAGCACATTCACGCGCTCCGGGAGCAACTGGCCGAGCATCGGCTGGCGATCCTTGGTTTCCAGCGGCTGGCGGCGGGCTGGTTCAGATCATCGCTGAGAGGTATCTTGGCTAAAAAGCGGCTGCTGCGGCTATTGGCCCTGGTACGCGTGCCCCCTCGCATTATCGGCAGCAGTCCAAGGGACGGCGGCGATTAGCCCGATCTGGACACACCCGAATGCCTTGAAGATGCCGCCGCGCCGACTGGTGTGCTTGCTCTTTCTTCTCGACGTCGTGGTAGCCTGAGACTCGAAGCGGACATACCAGACCGCGTCATCGAGGCCGCAAACCGGCGCAATACAATAAACCGGCCCGGTAGCCTATGTTTTCGTACGTACGCTCGTTTCGTGCCAGATGCCGAATGTGGAAATCGTGCGTGACATCGTGGGCTGATGCAGCGCGGTGTCAGAGCCGTATATCGGTCTACCGCGATACTGTATTCCTGATCTCTTCTGTCCGACGGTTGCCCGCCTCTGCTTCTGAACGCGTCGCAATAGCCTTGATCGCGTTGCTGTTAATTGGCCGCGGTGCTGGAACGAGACGTGGGGAGCTAAAGCCCAGCCGTCACCGACAAGATCTTTGTCTTGAACGAACCAGAAAACGCCGCCTCGGGATATGATACAAAAGAACTAAGTTTATACAGCGACCGTGGAACATTTCGCCCTTGTGCGGCGCAGTCGCACCGTCCTTCCCGCAATAAGCGCAAAACTGCGCGTCATCAACCGTACCCTCGTCGGCAGGGCAAAAATCCTCAATCGTCATATCACGCACCTCAATGTTCATCGGGCGTCGTCGGCCAGGATGCACGCAACCGCCTTGTCTCGCGACCTTGTCTCGCGATGTCTTTCCGGACAGCGCGGCACCTTCGGATGTACGCCATTACGGCCGTGTCGAACGCGCCCGTAGCGCCGCTTCTCGGCGGGCATTTCGGAAGCACCGAATGGCGACGGACCGAGCTTCTCGTCGCTGCCCTCTCATTCATACGACGTCCTACGCGGCAGTGGAGAAATCAACCATGCTGCGTTCCATTAGTTTCGTCATTCAACAGCCAACCCACGGAAGGTCTTACTGGGTGCGCACACGCCGCCAAACCGTCAGCCGGGCGCAATGAAAAGGGCGCTGCGTGCAAAAAACGGATCGAAGTGGTGCCGGGACGGGTGAACGCCCGGCACCTTCGCGGGATCTAGCTGCGACAGTCCGGTAACCCCATTGCCTCGGCGGGGCGATTCGTTGATCCGGTTCCGGACCCGGAAGACCCGCTTCCGCTCGAGGATGCGGTGCCGGTGCTAGAAGTACCGCCCGTGCCGCTGGAACCGCTCGCACCAGCCAAACTCCCGGTCGTTCCCCCGGAGCTGCCCGTCCCGCCTGAGCTGCTACTGCCCGCTCCAACTGAGGTACCCGTCCCAGCGCTGGTATTGCCCGATGCTGTCGAGCTGCCGGTACTGCTCCGGCCCGCCTCGCTGCCCTGCGTGGATTGATCGCGCACCTGGTTAGCTACGCTGTCCCAGCACTTGCCTTGGCTTGCGCTAACGTCGTTCGGAGAGCTGGAGGAATTCGAACTTTGGGCCACCGCGAGCCCGGTGCTTGCCAACAATACCGCCGCCGCAATCAGTCCTAATCTCGTCATGTACGTCCTTCCTTCTGCTGAGCCAGTGCAAATGTTAGAACGGAGATTCCGGGCCGCAGTTCAATCCAAATCTCGGGACAACATATGTTGTATTATAGAATTGGAGAGTTAGCGCCCGGTCCCAAAGTGAAAAGGGAGAACGTTTGACTTACATCAAGACTTCTTTCCAACGGCATGAACTAACGGACACCCGGAGGCCTACCGTTTAAAACACGCCCCGAGCAGTAAATATCATTGGCTGCGAGAGGACCGGAACCGTCGGACTTCCGGGCGGTTTGGATTGAACCACCACCGATACCGAGGCTGATGATGGCAACCAATCCTAAAAGATCTGTCGAAGACAACCGCACAAACGAGAAAAGCACCTCTTCGGAGCCGGATGCGATGTCGGCGGTCGAGCTGTTGGAAGAGGACCACAGTGAGGTGGAATCACTCTTCGAGGAATATCAGAGTCTCGAACAGGATTCCGCAAAGGAAGCGCTGGCATTGAAGATTTGCATGATGTTGCAGGTTCACGCGCAGATCGAGGAGGAGATTTTCTATCCCGAAGCTCGGAACGCGATCACGAAACCCGAGCTGATCGACGAAGCCATCGTGGAACATGCCTCCGCCAAACAGCTGATCGGCGAGATCGAGGCGATGGAGGTTGGCGACAACCTGCGCGACGCGAAAGTGAAGGTGTTGGGTGAACAGATACGTCATCACATCGAAGAAGAAGAGGCCGAGCTTTTTACCGAAGTCGAAAACTCAGAAATGGACTTGAACGCGCTTGGTCGGAGGATGGCGGAGCGCAAGACCGAGTTGCTGCAGCAAGTGGTTGAGGAAGGCGAAACCCGGTAGTC
>VAZS01000163.1 GCA_005884855.1 Alphaproteobacteria bacterium
CGAGGAGACCATCAATGAAACTGCGCCCATTGCAGGACCGCGTCCTGGTTCGTCGTGTCGAGCCGGAAGCCAAAACCGCTGGCGGCATATTCATTCCTGACACGGCGCAGGAAAAGCCAATGGAAGGCGAAGTCGTCGCCGTCGGCCCCGGCGCACGGAACGCTGACGGCAAACTGCACCCGCTCGAGGTCAAGACCGGCGACCGCGTGCTATTCGGCAAGTGGTCGGGCACCGAGGTCAAGCTCGATGGCGAGGACCTCATGATCATGAAGGAATCCGACATCATGGGCGTGGTTGACCACGCCGCTGCGAATAAGAAAGCTGCTTAACATTTGGAGAGCAAACATGACTGCTAAAGATATTCGCGTCGGCACTGATGCACGCGAGCGGATGCTCCACGGCATCGACATACTCGCCAACGCCGCCAGAGTGACTCTGGGACCCAAGGGCCGCAACGTACTCCTCGACAAGAGCTATGGCGCGCCGCGGATCACCAAAGACGGGGTCACCGTCGCCAAGGAGATCGAGCTCTCCGACAAATTCGAAAACATGGGCGCGCAGATGGTGCGCGAGGTGGCCAGCAAGACGAGCACGGTTGCGGGCGACGGCACGACGACCGCGACCATTCTCGCCCACGCCATGGTGCGCGAGGGTGTCAAAGCGGTGGCGGCCGGGATGAACCCGATGGATCTCAAGCGTGGCGTCGACATGGCGGTTGACGCAGTCGTCAAGGACATTCAAAAGCGATCGAAGAAGATCTCGACGAACGACGAGATCGCGCAGGTCGGCACGATTTCGGCCAATGGCGACACCGAGATCGGTCGCATGCTCGCCGAGGCGATGAAGAAGGTCGGCAACGAGGGCGTCATCACCGTCGAGGAGGCAAAGTCGCTCGAAACCGAGCTCGACGTCGTCGAAGGAATGCAGTTCGACCGCGGCTATCTGAGCCCGTATTTCATCACCAATGCGGAGAAGATGGTTGCCGAACTCGAAGATCCACACATCCTGCTGCACGAGAAGAAGCTCTCCAGCCTGCAGTCGCTGTTGCCGATTCTCGAAGCCGTCGTGCAGAGCGGCCGGCCCTTGCTGATCGTCGCCGAGGACATTGAAGGGGAGGCGCTCGCCACGCTCGTCGTCAACAAGCTGCGCGGCGGCCTCAAGGTGGCGGCGGTCAAGGCGCCGGGCTTTGGCGATCGGCGCAAAGCCATGCTCGAAGATATCGCCGCCCTGACCGGCGGTCAGGTGATTTCGGAAGACCTCGGCATCAAGCTCGAGAACGTTACGCTCGACATGCTCGGCCGCGCCAAGCGGGTACTGATCGATAAGGAGAACACGACGATTATCGACGGCGCCGGTGAGAAAGAAGACATTCTTGCCCGCACCGGCCAGATCAAGGCGCAGATCGAGGAGACGACTTCCGATTACGACCGTGAGAAGCTGCAGGAGCGTCTGGCCAAACTGGCGGGTGGGGTAGCGATCATCCGCGTCGGCGGCAACACTGAGGTCGAGGTGAAGGAGCGCAAGGATCGGGTCGACGACGCCATGCACGCCACGAAAGCCGCGGTCGAGGAAGGTATCGTGCCCGGCGGTGGTGTAGCGCTGCTTTTTGCGAGCAAAGTTCTGCCCGGCCTCAACGCCGCCAACAACGACCAGAAGGTCGGCATCGAGATCGTCGGCAAGGCCATCCAGTCGCCGGTGCGCCAGATCGCGGAGAACTCCGGCGTCGAGGGCTCGATTGTAGTCGGCAAACTGACCGATAAGGGCGATCCCAATTTCGGCTTTGACGCACAGTCGGGCGAGTACAAGGATATGGTGGTCGCCGGGATCATTGATCCAACCAAGGTCGTTCGAGTAGCGCTGCAGGACGCCGCCTCGGTTGCCGGGCTGTTGATCACCACCGAGGCGATGGTCGCCGACAGGCCGCAGCCCAAGGGCGCACCGGGCATGCCGCCGGGTGGCATGGGCAGCATGGATTACTAAAGCTACCACCTTGCACTGTGGCCCCATTTGTATGGAAGGGACATCGCCTCTCCTTGAAGATCGGAGAGGCGATAGCCGTGCCCACGTTTCGGCGCACTCCCCCGGTAGGGACGACTTCCAGATTGAACTTCAAAAATCGACGGGCTTCTGCGACGTTATCACCTTCCAATAAGAAATGCCGCTGAGTTAGGGACTCTCAAAATGCTCACTGCCACACAACAGCACGCCCTCGATCTATTCGCCAAAAGTCTTTCGGGGCTCGGCGACGATGCTTTGATCGATACCTATCATCAGGCGTGGGAAGATCACAGAGCAGCCAGCGCCGAGGGCAGCGACAATCTCATCAAGTCCTATGCAGAGAGTCTTGCGACCGAAAAGGCGATGCGGGATCGCTTCCCCGATTATCAAAGCCGCTATCAGCTACGTTATCCGTGAACCAGCCTATTCCCGGTGCCCATCGTCCCAATCGCCCATATCACGCCGCTGCGCGCCAAGGAAGCAGGTGGGAAGAAATGTACCCTCATCAACGCCCCAGGCCTCGGCGATTGGATGATACGTACTGATAGATAGCGAGAAGCGCGCCTTATGACCCTTGCCGCGGACGACCATGCCGAAATTTGGGAGGTGTCAATCAGTTGCCGAGGAATGCAAGGGTGCGCGCATTCGTTGAGAGCGCAGCGAAGCGCCGAATCCTCATTACCTACCGGGGCCTGGCGAACGGTCTTCAGATGTTGCGACCTATTCCGTCCATCGGTAGCGGAAGCCCGGGAGCCTCTGAGTGGCGGGGCGCGGGGGCGGTAGCCCTTCCGCAGCCCCAGCCCCGTTCGCCGCGCGCGCCATCAGCAAGACGCGGAGCGGCCCAGCGGCCTGCTCTGCCCGCCCGGACTCTTCGACTACTCCAGGCGGCGCGTCGGCCGGTTCGACGACGATCCGGAAGCGAGGACGTTTCACACCGCCGAGTTAAATGCCTGGCTAGGGAGCTGCGGGCGACAACTGATAACGAGGACGACATGTTCATCGAAACCAACCCGACCCCTAATGTGGGCAGCGGACTGTCCAGACCTCCACCGATCACAACGACCTCAATCGATGTCGGGCAACGGCTATCCAAGTTCAGGAACGACCGCGGCGTCCCGCAAATCCGTATCGGGGTGAGGGAATTCAAGTGCATCGGCATATCGCCTCCGCAAGACCATCCGCACGTCTACATCAATATGGGAGAGGCGGACACGATCCTTTGCCCCTACTGCGCGACGCGGTTCTGCTTCGATCCTCGATTGACAGCGTCCAATGCCGACCCGCCGGACAGCTACTTTGTTGACGATAATGCGGCCTGAGCGGGGGCACGGGACAGAGGCCCAATCGCTTTCACGAGATTCGGCCGGATTACGTCGGTACAAGTCACAGTCAGCCATTCTGTATTGGATCAGGAG
>VAZS01000164.1 GCA_005884855.1 Alphaproteobacteria bacterium
CTTGGCCGCGAAATGGCGGCGATGACCTTCATTGATGCTCCGGAATACCCCGGAAATGATGAGGGCGCGACCACCCGCCTCCGGACCGGCTTCGTCCGACGGCACCGCCTTATAGCCACGATCGCGTAGCTGCTGCGCTACCGTGTCGGCCACGATGAAGGCCGTGGCGCGGGCGACGGAAGCGGCACGATCGGCCGGCGACACGCCCTGCCGGCCGCGCTGCAAGGAAAAACCGAGGCTCGGGTCGAGAAGCACGATCCGCCTCGGCGCGGCGAAGCGGCGCACGATAATCAAATCGGGATGTGAGGGCGCGGAAGTGTCGGGGGATTCCGCGCAGAGCCCGAGTCCAGAGAAGACCAAAAGCGCCAGACCCGCAATCAGGAATGAGCGCATGGCTGATTTAGCCACCTGCCAGTCTCGCGCTCGCCAGCCGGTGGCGCTTGCATGCTGCAAGCCGCCGGAACGGTCGATCTGTTCGGCGCGTGCGGCGTATCCAGGATCTTCGATTGACTTCCCGGATTTTCGCTGTTTGAGGTCCTCGTGTGCTCGCCGCAGGCTTGGGCGAGCGCCGCCGTCCTCGGGCTGGCGCAGGCGAGCCTCGGGCGGCAATTTGATCCCGCTGCGCGCGAGATCCGCTTCGAGCCTCCGATGCTGCCTGCCCTCGATCACCTGCATGTACGGGGTCTGCGGCTCGGCGATGCCGAAGCCGATGTGCTGCTGCACCGCTCGAGCGACGAGGTCGCCGCAACCGTGACGCGACGGCGGGGCAAGATCCGCATCGCCATCGTGCATTAATCGGGCTCTGTTGTCAGCCAGGGAGCCGCTTAGCTTGCGACCTGTCGCGAGTTGGTCAATGACCACTTTTGGGGCCCGAGGCGCCAATTACACGGAGCTAAAGCGGAAAGCGGCTTCGGACCAACGGTACGCATTCGCTCGCGGCCCGAGTGGGGTGAGCATACGTCGGGGCCAGCCTCCTTAATCCCGGCTGCATCTCTTCAGGCTCTTCCCGCTGTTCAAGTCAGCAGCAGCTCGCACAAAGCGGCAATGCTAGCCAGCATCAGGTACATGACACCGACGACAGTAAGGTAGGTGATCGAGCGCGGAGGATGCAGTCCCAACCAAACCAAGCTGCCGACCAAAAGATACGTTGCCACGTTAAGTAGAACTGCGAAAAGGCTTGCCAATGTAAAGATCGGCCCTTGCATTCCGATGGTCAAAACTGACGCTGGCCAGATTAGGACTCGGAGCGGGCCGACAAGGCGATCTAAACCGGCAGGATGAGTTACATCCTGTTCTAAGGACAGAATGATAAGGGGCACGACAGCCCCAATTGCCCCGACTAAAGTGATCACACGAAAACCGCGTTCAGGATGCGGTGAGGCGTTCGGTCGGACGGCCCGGTAAGGCGCTACCGCCGACCAACTTGGTTCGGGTGCGCGGGCCAAACGAGTGCTGGGCTTGCGCTCTTGCCGCCTTGCCTCTTTCCTCAAATTTGCCAGCAACGTCCGCAGCCTTTCGTTTGGAAGCCGCGGTTTG
Organism: Alphaproteobacteria bacterium; assembly: GCA_005884855.1. Classification (GTDB taxonomy): domain Bacteria; phylum Pseudomonadota; class Alphaproteobacteria; order Rhizobiales; family Xanthobacteraceae; genus Bradyrhizobium. The sequence goes on from VAZS01000164.1 coordinate 1,537, forward strand.
CTCGGGCGAGCCCACCGTGCGGCTTCGATTTGAGGAGGAGATCGTCGGTGACTCGGTAAGCAGGTCTGGTCAGTTGCCGGCGCTGTGCGGCCCCGACCGCGTCAAGCACCTTGCCGCAGATCGCGGTCAAATCGTCGGTTTCACTCTGCAACTTCTCGATGCGTGCTCCCGGCTGCCCTGATTCTTGGCCTTCTGTACATGCAACTCCCTCAATCGCTGATTCAATCCAACAGCAGCGCGCTTTCCTGCAGCGTGAGCATTTAAACCCACGATTATCAGATCTCTACGTAAGTCTACGAATGCGCAAGACGCAGGTTCCTTCGCTGAGCGGGCATTTCCCGGGGGCTCAAAAATGTCACATCCCTATCTCGAGCCTGGTGACACCGGAAAATAGCTTCGTTCCCGAGCGTGCCCCGAATGCGCACGACTCTTGGAACGTGTTGCGCCGCACGGCGCTCTCGGACACTCTCCAACGAGGCGATGAGCGAGGCGCCGTGAAGCATTTGAGAATTTCGGCTCGATTCTGCGTTGCTGCGTTTCGGTGGAGTTGCTTGAGAGTCGCCGTTGGCCAATGTTCGCCGAGGCATCGCTGGTGACCTCTCGCGCGGCTCGACGCAGGGGCTTGACGCTCCTGATAGGAGGGGCGCTGGCGTGTTTGTGCGGTCCGTCGGTGTTGGCGGACCTGCGATACAAGGCCAAGATTACCGGCGTCGAGGATTCCAGCCTCGCCGATCTCCTCGACGAGGTATCGGAACTCAAGAGCCTCGATGATCGTCTACCGGCCTCGGAAGAGGCTTTGCGCCGGCGCGCCGACCGCGATCTTGGCTTACTGCAGGACGCCGCGCACAGCCTCGGCTACTGGAACGCGCAATTCTCTTACGAAATCGACGCCGCTAGCGACCCGGTCGATGTAACGGTCATGGCGAATCCCGGCCCGCTCTATCGCATTGTCTCGATCGAAATTCGCGACCCGAGCGGCAAGCCGCTTGTCGTTCCGATCGACCCGGCCGCGCCGCCGCTGCCGCTCAAGCCGGGTGATCCGGCGCGCACCGAGCCGGTCATCGCAACCGAAAACGCGCTGCTGGCCGCGCTCGGTCACGCCGGCTATCCGTTCGCCAAACGGGGCGAACGGCGCGTCGTGGTCGATCACGATACGCGGACGATGGCGATCACCTACATGCTGGATCCGGGGCATCGAATGCGGTTCGGAACGGCGTCGGTGACCGGACTCGAACGGCTCGATCCGGGCTACGTGGAGCGCCGCGTCCAGTGGCACCCGGGAGAGCCGTACGACAACCGCAAGGTCGACGAGACTCGCAAGCTTCTGATCGAAAGCGGGCTCTTCAGCACGGTCAAAATCACGCCGGTCAACGACCTGGCCGCTCCCGATCAGGCGCGAATGGAAATCGAGACGAAGGAGCGGGTCCACCGGACGATCGGCGGCGGACTTGCCTACAACACCAGCGAAGGCGCCGGCGCCCGGGTATTCTGGGAGAATCGTAATCTATTCGGCGGCGCCGAGTCTCTGCGGCTGACTCTGGATGTCGGACAACGCCGCTTCAGGCCCGACTTGACGCTCGGCGCAGCCATGAGCATTGAAAAAGCCAATGTCGTGCAAGAGGCGAATTTCGGATCGTTAACCGCGGCGCAGCGAACCCAGCATTATTCGCTCGTCGGCCTTCCGCTGTATTTGAAGCTCGATCGCAGTGACGATCTGCTCAACCCGAGCCGGGGCTATCGCGGCCAGACCAATCTGACGTTCTATCGGAGCTTCTCCGGTCCCGACCTGACATTCGCCTCCGGGCGAATTTCGGCCAGTACCTATCAGCGGCTCACTGACAGCGATCGCTACGTCATTGCGGGCTTCGCCGCGGTTTCTTCGATTGAGGGTGCGTCGCTTGCGGAGCTCCCCGCTGACAAGCGCATCTATGCCGGCGGCGGCGGGTCAATCCGCGCATACGCGTTTCAGAAAGCCGGACCACTCGATATCAATAACAACCCGATTGGCGGTAAGTCGAGCCTGGAGCTGAGCCTCGAGGCGCGCATCAAGATCACCGACACAATCGGCATCGTCCCGTTTGTCGATGCCGGCAGCTTTTACCCGAGCAGTGTACCGCAGCTTGGCCATCAGCTCTTCTATGGCCCCGGGCTCGGCTTGCGCTATTACACCGCGTTTGGGCCGGTGCGGCTTGACGTGGCGACGCCGCTGAAGCGGCGCTCGGCGGATTCACCGATTCAGGTCTACATCAGCCTCGGCCAGGCGTTCTGATGCAACTCAAGCCCCTTCTAAACCGGTCACTGCGCTGGTTGGGATTTACCCTGTTGCTGATGACGATGCTTCTGGTCGGCACGTTCGGCCTGTTACAGACGTCGATCGGCCTGGGGTGGGCCGGGCGTCTACTCGGCAGCGTAATGAGCAGCCCGGGTTTTTTGGTCACGCTGCGCGGGCTCGACGGCAGCTTCCCATTCGATCTGCGGGCAACGCTCATCGAAATCAGCGACGACCGTGGAATCTGGCTGGCATTGAACGACGCGCATCTGGACATAGCGGCTGGCGACTTGCTGTCCGGATCGCTGCATGTGACAAACCTGATCGTCGGGGAGATCGCGGTCACTCGCCTGCCGGAAGCGGCGGCTCCTCGCAAACCAGTGCCGCTGTCCGAACGCTTGCGATTACCGCTGCTGCCGGTCGCGGTCACGGTTGATCGCCTTGCAATCGAGCGGCTCGCTCTTGACACGGATATCTTGGGCGAGACCGTCGAGGCGGCAATCGCCGGGCGTGCCGTCCTGCGCGCCGGTACGGCCGAAGTGATTCTGGATCTACACCGCATTGACGGCATGCCCGGAAACCTCGGGCTTGAGCTGCGCGAGAGTGGCGTGGAGCCGGTCCTTGCGTTGCGACTGATGGCGAGCGAGCCGACCGGGATGCTGCTCGGTCGATGGCTCAATCGAGCCGATCGGCCGTCTCTCGCGGTGTCACTGTCCGGCCAGGGCCCGCTGGCGGACTGGCACGGCCGTTTCGAGGCGTCCGCCGGTCAACTCGCCAGACTTGCCGGCAAGGTGACGATGACCGCCGCGCGAGATACAATTGTCGCGGTGACCGCCACTGCTGCGATCGCGCCGCTGCTGCCGCCCGAGATGGCGATGTTGACCGGTGACAGCGTGCCCGTTACGGCGCGCGCTCGCTTCTCAGAGAACGGTGCGATCTCGCTCGAAACGCTGTCGATCGACATGGCGGCGGGGAAATTGAACGCCGACCTGGCGCTTGCCGGACCCGATCGCGCCATCGCCGGACATCTCCAGGCGAGTCTTGCGCAATTAGGGTCAGCGAGCGGTCTACTCGGCCAGCCCGTTCGGGGCTCGGCCGAGCTGATCGCGACGATTTCCGGTAGCGAAGACCGGCCAATGCTGCGGATCGATGCGACCGGGGACTCGATCGGCGTTGCCGCGGCGGACGCGGAGCATGCCGACGCTCGGGTTGACATCGGGTGGCGCGGCAATCCCGCCGACCCATCGGCGCGCATCGAGATCACGGCGGGCGGTAGCATTCGTGGGATAGCCAAGCCGGAAGGGGCACCGCGCGAGCTTGGCCGCGATCTCGACTGGTCGCTGGCGGCTACGAGTATGCCAGACGGAAGCGCGGCTGAGGTGACCGACTTCACCATCCGTGGTGCCGGGATCAACATCGCGGGTGCTGGCAAGACCGGGCGGTTCGGGCAGGACCTTGAAGGCTGGCTCCGGCTCACCGTCGCCGATCTACATCCGTTCACGGGCATGCTCGGGCACCCGATCGAAGGTGAGCTGAATCTGAACGCGACGGCACGGCAGTCATCCCCGGACCGTGTCATCGCTACCCTCGACGGCTCGATCGAAAAACTGCATTCGGGGATTGCCGCGCTGGACGCGCTCGCCGGCGGGTCGGTCGCTATCGCCGGGTCGGCTCAGCGCGATGCGGACGGCGTGTTGCGCCTTGACCAACTGACGATGATTGGAGCGGGCTCGCACGTCGCGGCGAACGGAAGTTTCGACCCGGCGAGCCAGCTGCTTGCCGCGACACTTGATACCGAGATCGGCGACCTACAACCAGCCAGCGGCACCCTGGGCATGAGCCTCGCCGGCAAGCTGAGCGGCAACATCGCGGTCGCGGGTCGCCTCGATGGACTGCGCGTGCGAGCGCGGCTCGACGGAAACGGTATAGCCGTAGGCGCCGCCGCGCTCGACCGCGTTCGGCTCGAGGCAGAAGTTGTCGACACGGCGCGGCCGGATATCGCGGTGTCCGGTGATTTCCGCAGCGGTCGTCTTGAAGGAACGCTGGCGTTCGAAGCGGATGCCACCAACCCAGCCGAGTTGGCAGTCAGGCGATTGCAGCTGAAAGCCGCTGACAGCGTGGTCAATGCAGACCTCAAGCTCGATCTAAAGACACTGCTGACGCGGGGCAGCGTGAAGGCGGTATTGCCCGACCTGGCGTCGTGGTCACGTCTCACGGGCACGCCGCTGGCTGGTCGGCTCGATGCGACGGCGGCGCTCGACGCACAGTCCGGGCAGAGCTTAGGCTTTTCCATCACCGGCGACCGCCTGTCCTCGACCGCCAGCGGCTCGCCGATCATGGTGGGCCATGTCGCCGCGATCGGGCGGCTCA
>VAZS01000165.1 GCA_005884855.1 Alphaproteobacteria bacterium
GACCCGCATCTTCTGGTCGAGGGCTGCCTGCTCGCTAGCTTCGCGATGGGCGCTCATGTTTGCTATATCTACGTGCGCGGCGAATTCATCAGGGAGCGCGAGCACCTGCAGGCCGCGGTCGATCAGGCCTATGAGGCCAAATTGATCGGCAAGGATAATGTGAACGGCTGGCCGTTCGACCTTTACGTCACCCATGGAGCTGGCGCCTACATCTGCGGCGAAGAGACGGCGCTGTTGGAAAGCCTGGAAGGCAAAAAAGGCATGCCTCGGTTGAAGCCGCCATTCCCCGCCAATGTCGGTCTCTACGGCTGCCCAACGACCGTCAACAATGTTGAATCCATCGCGGTCGCGCCCGATATACTGCGGCGGGGCGCAGCATGGTTCGCCGGCATCGGCAAGCCGAATAACGTCGGCACAAAGCTGTTCTGCATTTCCGGTCACGTCGAGCGTCCCTGCAACGTCGAAGAGGCGATGGGAATCCCGTTCCGCGAGTTGATCGAGCGCCATTGCGGCGGCATTCGCGGCGGGTGGGATAACCTCAAGGCGGTAATCCCCGGTGGCTCATCGGTGCGCATGGTGCCGGCTGAACAGATCATCGATACGCCGATGGATTTCGACAGCCTTGGCAAGCTGCGCTCCGGCCTTGGCACCGCCGCGGTAATCGTGATGGACAAATCGACGGATCTGATCCAGGCGATCGCGCGGATTGCCTATTTTTACAAGCACGAGAGCTGCGGGCAATGCACGCCCTGCCGTGAGGGCACCGGCTGGATGTGGCGCGTATTGACGCGCATGGCCGAAGGCCGCGCCCAAAAGCGCGAAATCGACATGCTGCTCGAGGTAACAAAGCAGGTAGAAGGTCACACGATTTGCGCCCTCGGGGATGCCGCGGCGTGGCCGATCCAGGGTTTGATCGCGCATTTCCGTCACGAGATCGAAGACCGCATCGACCGATATTCGCACAAGGCGGATGCCGACGACGCCGGCATTCTCGATCCCGCGCATATGGTTGCGGCGGAGTGATGCTGATGTCGCAACCAATTATCTTCTGGTGGCAGAAATACGGGACGCTGGCGCAAATGGCGCAAGCGGCCGTGGCGCTGCTCGGCTTCGTTGCGATCCTGCTTCAGATCAACGAAATTCGCTCCAACAACCGCGCCGTGAGCGCGCGCCAGGCTTTTTTGGGCTACACCGATCTGGCGTTGAAAAATCCTAAATTCTCGGCGCCCGATTACGATGCCATCAAGGCCGCTGGCCGCAACGAAAACGTGCAATACGAGAGCTTTGTGTCTTATTTCCTTTATGCCTGCGAGGAGGCGACCGCCGCGTTCGCCGACAAGCGGGAATGGACCGCTTCCTGCGATTACGATCTAAAGCCGCATTTGCCGTTCCTGTGCGAAAAATCCGCAGCCGAGCCGGCCTATTTTGAAACCTACAGCACTGACACGCAGCAATGGCTGAAGGCTTCTCTGAAGACCGCCAGTGTCACCCCACCTGAGTGCAAGCTGGGAAAGACTTAGATAGCCATGACCAAACTCATCATCGATGGCAAAGAGATCGATGTTCCGCCGGAATATACGTTGCTGCAGGCGTGCGAGGCCGCGGGCGCCGAGATTCCGCGTTTTTGCTATCACGAACGGCTGTCGATTGCGGGCAACTGCCGGATGTGCCTGGTCGAGATCAAGGGCGGCCCGAAACCGGTAGCGAGCTGCGCCTGGGGCGTTCGCGATTGCCGTCCCGGTCCCAAGGGCGAGCCGCCGGAGATTTCCACTCGCTCGCCGATGGTCAAGAAGGCGCGCGAAGGCGTGATGGAATTCCTGCTCATCAATCACCCGCTGGATTGCCCGATATGCGATCAGGGCGGCGAATGCGACCTGCAGGATCAAGCGATGGGATACGGCGTCGACACCAGCCGCTTCGCCGAGAACAAGCGCGCCGTCGAAGACAAATATCTTGGCGCGCTGGTCAAGACCTCGATGAACCGCTGCATCCAGTGCACGCGCTGCGTGCGCTTCTCGGCCGAAGTTTGTGGCGCACCCGAAATGGGCGCGACCGGCCGCGGCGAAGACATGGAAATCACCACGTATCTCGAAACGGCGCTGAGTTCGGAACTGCAGGGCAACCTCGTCGACATCTGCCCGGTCGGCGCGCTCACCTCGAAACCCTACGCGTTCGCGGCGCGCCCATGGGAGCTCGGCAAGACACAGTCGATCGATGTGACGGATGGCGTCGGCTCGGCGATCCGGGTGGATACCCGTGGGCGGGAGGTGATGCGGATTTTGCCCCGCGTCAATGAGGCCGTGAATGAGGAGTGGATCTCCGACAAGACGCGCCATGTCGTGGACGGCCTGCGCACCCAGCGGCTTGATCGGCCTTACATCAGGGAGAACAGGGCGGCGATGCTTTCGACCCCAAGGCTGGTCGGGGCTCCTATATCTTCAATCCGACCATCGCCGGCATCGAGCACGCGGACGCGCTGCTGATCGTGGGCTCGAACCCGCGCAAGGAGGCCGCCATCCTCAACGCGCGCATCCGGAAGCGCTGGCGCAGCGGTCAACTCAAGATCGGTTTGATCGGCCCCAAGGCGGACCTCACCTATCGCTACGACTATCTCGGTGCGGGCACGGATTCCCTGAGCGATGTCGCCGCGCGCAAGCATTCATTCGCGGAAGTGCTAAGGGCTGCCAAGAAACCGATCATACTCGTTGGCAGCGGCGCGGCGGCACGGCACGACGGGTCAGCCGTTCTTGCGCTTGCGGCAAAGCTCGCGCTGGATTTTGGTGTCGTGAATGACGGCAGGAACGGCTTTGGCGTACTGCACGATGCGGCCTCGCGCGTCGGCGCGCTTGATATCGGATTTGCTGGCGGTGCGGGCGGGCTGAGCGCGGCGCAGATGACCACGTTCGGCATGCTGGATGTGCTTTTTCTGTTGGGCGCCGACGAGATCAAGGCCCCGGATGGCACGTTCGTGGTTTACATTGGCACTCACGGCGACCGCGGCGCGCATCGGGCAGACGTGATCCTGCCTGGCGCAGCCTATACGGAAAAATCGGGAATTTACGTCAACACCGAAGGCCGCGTGCAGATGGCCAATCGCGCGGCTTTTCCCCCAGGCGAGGCGCGCGAGGACTGGGCGATCATCCGCGCGCTGTCCGAAGCGCTGGGAAAGAAGCTGGCCTACGATTCCGTAGCGACGCTGCGGCAGGCGCTATTCAAGGCCGTGCCGCACCTGATGCGCATAGACCAAATCGAAGCTGGCAAGGCGACCGACATCAGGACGCTTGCGGGCAAAGGCGGCAGCATCGAGAAGGGCCCATTTAAGTCTAGCGTTGAGGATTTCTATCTCACCAACCCGATCGCGCGTGCATCTGCGGTGATGGCGGAATGTTCCCGGCTGGCTTCCGCGCATATCCTGACTGCAGCGGAGTGAGCGTGACCTGATGACGGCTGAATTCTTCGCAAGCGCATTCTGGACCGGCTTTCTTTGGCCATTGATCGTCATGGTCGCCCAAAGTCTGCTGCTGCTCGTCGTGCTGCTGGTTGCGCTCGCTTACATTTTGCTGGCCGACCGCAAGATCTGGGCGGCGGTACAGATCCGGCGCGGACCCAATGTCGTGGGACCCTGGGGCCTGTTCCAGTCATTCGCCGATCTCCTCAAGTTCGTGCTGAAGGAACCGATCATTCCCTCCGGCGCCAACAAGGGCGTGTTCCTGCTCGCTCCCCTGGTGTCCTGCGTGCTGGCGCTGGCGGCCTGGGCGGTGATCCCAATGGATCTCGGCTGGGTCATCTCCGACATCAATGTCGGGATCCTCTACATCTTCGCGATCTCGTCGCTATCGATCTACGGCATCATCATGGCCGGCTGGTCGTCGAATTCGAAATATCCGTTTCTTGCGGCGCTGCGCTCGGCGGCGCAGATGGTGAGTTACGAAGTCTCGATCGGCTTCGTCATCATTACGGTGTTGCTGTGCGCAGGCTCGCTGAACCTGTCGGCTGTGGTGGAAGCACAGAACGCGCGTGGGCTCGCCAGCCTGATCGGCCTGCCAAGGCTGACTTTCCTGAACTGGTATATCCTGCCGCTGTTCCCGATGTTCGTGGTGTTCTACGTCTCGGCACTGGCGGAAACCAACCGCCCTCCGTTCGACCTGGTGGAAGCGGAATCCGAACTGGTGGCGGGCTTCATGGTGGAATACGGCTCGACGCCGTATCTGTTGTTTATGCTCGGCGAGTATGTTGCCATCACCACGATGTGCGCGATGGCCACCATCATGTTCCTGGGTGGCTGGCTGCCGCCCATTGCCGTGGCGCCGTTCACCTGGATTCCGGGTGTGATCTGGTTCGCTCTGAAATTACTTCTCATGTTTTTCTTGTTTGCAATGGCGAAGGCCGTCGTGCCGCGCTACCGCTACGATCAGTTGATGCGGCTCGGCTGGAAGGTGTTCCTGCCGTTATCGCTTGCGATGGTGGTTGTCGTAGCTGGCGTGCTGCATTTCGCCGGGATCGCGCCGAGATGAGGTCGCTATGAGGGTCAATATCAAAGCCACGGCGCGCTCGCTTCTGCTGTCCGAATTCGTGTCGGCGTTCTTTCTCGCCATGCGCTATTTCTTCCAGCCGAAGCCGACTTTGAATTATCCATTCGAAAAGGGGCCGATCTCACCGCGTTTCCGCGGCGAGCACGCGTTGCGCCGTTATCCCAACGGCGAGGAGCGCTGCATCGCGTGCAAGCTGTGCGAGGCGGTCTGCCCGGCACAGGCAATCACCATCGAGGCCGGCCCGCGCCGCAACGACGGTACGCGGCGGACCGTGCGCTACGACATCGATATGGTGAAGTGCATCTATTGCGGCTTGTGCCAGGAGTCCTGTCCAGTCGATGCCATCGTCGAGGGCCCGAATTTCGAATTCGCGACCGAGACCCGCGAGGAACTCTATTATGACAAGGCGAAACTTCTCGCCAACGGCGACCGGTGGGAGCGCGAGATTGCGAAATCGATCGAACTCGATGCGCCGTACCGGTGAGGTGAGGGCATGATCCTTCCAGCGCTGTTCTTCTATCTTTTCGCCGGCATCTGCGTGGCCTCGGCGGTGATGGTGATTGTGTCGCGCAATCCCGTGCATTCCGTGCTGTTTTTGATTCTGGCCTTTGTCAATGCCTCCGGCCTGTTCGTGCTGATGGGCGCCGAGTTTCTGGCGATGATTCTGGTCGTGGTCTATGTCGGCGCGGTCGCGGTGCTGTTCCTGTTCGTGATCATGATGCTCGACGTCGATTTTGCCGAACTGCGGGAAGGCTTCCTGGAATACCTGCCGATTGGCCTCGTCATCGGTGCGGTGTTTCTGGCGGAGCTGCTGTTGGTGGGAGGCGGCTGGGTCATCACTGCGGGCACCGCCAAATCCATTACCGCGGCGATCCCC
>VAZS01000372.1 GCA_005884855.1 Alphaproteobacteria bacterium
GTCCATCTCGATCTGATTTTTGGCGAGCGGAGGACGGAATGACTTCGCCGCGACCAACGCTGAAAATCCTGGCCGCGCTTGCAGTCGCCGCAGCGCTCGCCGCTTGCAACCAGCCCAAAGATCCCGGCTATCAGGGCTGGGTCGAAGCCGACATGATCTTCGTCAGCCCTGACGAATCCGGGCGCGTGACCAAGCTTAGCGTCCGCGAGGGCGATGAGGTCAAGGCCGGCATGCAGCTCTATTCGCTTGATGACGACATGCAACAGGCCGATCTCAACCAGAACAACGCCACGCTTGCCAACGCTCGGCAAACCTATGAGCGCGCCGCTTCCTTGAGCAAGACCGGCTCGGGAACACAGGCCAATCTCGATGCCGCGGTTTCCGCGCTGCGGGTTGCGGAAGCGCGGGTCAACAGTTCGCAGACACGGCTGGCGCGCCGCACCGGATTTGCGCCCGTCCACGGAACCGTTCAGCAGATCTATTTCCGCGAGGGAGAGACAGTGCCGGCTCAGCGGCCGGTGCTATCGATCATGCCGCCCGGCAATATGAAGGTGCGGTTTTATGTACCGGAGACCGATCTGCCGAAGCTTTCCGTGGGCGAGGAGGTGCGGGTGAGCTGTGACAACTGCGCCGCCGACCTCACCGCGAAAATCTATTTTATCGCGACCGCGGCCGAATACACCCCGCCGGTCATCTACAGCCTCGATGAACGCAACAAACTTGTCTACCTGGTCCAGGCTCGGCCCCTGAGGCCCGATGCTTTGCGTGTCGGCCAGCCGGTCAGTGTTTTTCTCAACCCCAAGACGCCGGTGGCGGAAAAGCGATGACTGCGGCGCCGGTTTCCGCCCCCGAGATCGCGATCGACGTCCGCGGCCTGACCAAGTCGTTCGGTGGACGCGAAGCGCCAGGTCGGCTATATGACGCAGCGCTTCAGCCTATACCAGGACCTGTCGGTGCGGGAGAACCTGGAGTTCGTCGCTCGCCTCTATGGCATGCGCGATCCGCAACGCGCCGCACGAGACATGATTGTGCGGCTCGGGCTCAATGGCCGCGAAGATCAGCTCGCGGGCGAACTTTCCGGCGGTTGGAAGCAGCGCCTCGCGCTTGGCGCCTGCACCTTGCCGAATCCGCGGTTGCTTCTGCTGGACGAGCCGACGGCAGGCGTCGATCCGAAAGCGCGGCGCGATTTCTGGAACGAAATCCATGCGCTCGCCGCGGAAGGGCTGACCGTGTTGGTCTCGACCCATTACATGGACGAAGCCGAGCGTTGCCACGAGATCGCTTATATCGCTTATGGCTATCTGCTGGCGCATGGCACCGTGGAGGAAGTGATCGCCAAGTCGGCACTCTCGACCTACACGGTGACTGGCGACCAGCTCCACACGTTACAAGACGAACTCGCCGGCAAGCCCGGCGTCGACATGGTGGCGCCGTTCGGAACCAGCCTGCATGTGTCCGGCCGGGACAAGTCCGCGCTTGACGCAACCATCGCGCCCTGGCGCAACAACAATGGATTGCATTGGCAGCACGGCGAGCCGTCGCTGGAGGACGTCTTCATCGAGCTGATGACCCGCTCAAAGGATAACTTCCAATGACCGTGGCTTACGACCCCAGTGGAAGAGACGAAATCCCGGAGCCGCGGTTCGGATTCTGGCGGCGCAGCGTTGCGATGGTGATCAAGGAATTCATCCAGCTCAGGCGGGATCGGGTATCCTTCGCCATGATCGTGATGATCCCGGTGATGCAGCTTCTGCTGTTCGGTTACGCCATCAACACCACGCCGCGTAACCTGCCGACTGCCGTGCTGTTGCAGGAGGACAGCGATCTCGCGCGCTCGATCCTCAAAGCCCTGGAGAACACGGCTTATTTCCACTTTACGCGGGAAGTGCACGAGGTCGCGGAATTCGACGATCTCTTGCTGTCGGGCAAGGTGCTGTTCGGCGTGGAGATTCCGCGTGGCTTCGAGCGCGCGGTGCGACGGGGCGATCGTCCGGCCCTATTGGTTGCAGCCGACGCTACCGACCCGGTCGCGGCCGGCTCCGCGATGTCGGCGCTCGGCGTCGTCGTGCAGACCGCGCTGGAGCATGATCTATTCACCGGCGATCCGCCGTCGCTGCCATTCGAGATCCGCGCCCATGCTCGTTATAATCCGGCGGCCTCATCGCGGCTGAACATCGTGCCCGGTCTGGTCGGCACCATCCTGACCATGACCATGCTGATCTTCACGGCGCTTTCGGTGACACGCGAGGTGGAGCGCGGGACGATGGAAAGCCTGCTGTCGATGCCGATCAGGCCGGTCGAAGTGATGTTCGGCAAGATCGTGCCTTACGTTCTGGTCGGATTCATCCAGGCTAGCCTGATCGTCGGCATCGGTGTCTTTCTCTTTGGGGTTCCCGTGCGCGGCAGCCTGATCATGTTCGCACTGCTTTCTACGCTGTTCATCACTACCAATCTTGCGATTGGCTATACGTTTTCCACTATCGTGCAGAATCAGTTGCAGGCCATGCAGCTTTCGATGATGTTCTTCCTGCCCAGTATCCTGTTGTCCGGTTTCATGTTTCCGTTCGCGGGCATGCCGGTTTGGGCGCAATATATCGGTGAAGGCCTGCCGCTGACCCATTACTTGCGCATCGTCCGCGCGATCATGTTGAAGGGCGCGACGCTGCGCAATCTGGAATACGACACGATCGCTCTTTTTGCCCTGATGCTGCTGGCCATGACGATCGCGGTGACGCGCTTCCGCCGCACGCTGGATTGAGGCAAGCTAGATCACCCATTCACTCTTACTCGGAACGAAAATTCAAATGCAGCGGCGCTATGTAACCGTGGACGTTTTTACCGACCGCGCTTTCGGCGGCAATCCCCTGGCGGTGGTGCTGGACGCCGGCGGCTTATCGACCGCGCAGATGCAGGCCATCGCGGTCGAGTTCAATTATTCCGAGACCACGTTCGTGTTGCCGCCGCGCGACGCTGGCAACGACGCGCAGGTTCGGATTTTTACGGTGACCAGGGAGATACCGTTCGCCGGCCACCCCAATGTCGGTACCGCCTTTGTGCTGGCGACAAGGTCGGCCAAATCACCCCCGCGGCTGAAGTTCGAGGAAGGGGCGGGTCTCGTGGCAGTTGAGATAGTGCAGGACGGCGGCAGAGTTGTTGGCGCCGAACTCACCGCGCCCCAGCCCTTCACGCAAATGAGCCAGGTCAGAAGCGAGCAGGCGGCCGCGTGCGTCTCGTTGTCCAAAACGGATGTCAGGATCGACGGGCATCCGCCAGTAATTGTCTCGGTCGGAATGCCGTTCCTGGTGGCGGAGTTGAGTTCGCGCGATGCACTGCGCCGGGCAACGCCTGATGCGGCGGCATTTGCGCAAACATTGCCGTGCGATGGAGCCTTTGCGGTCTACCTCTACACGCGCGATGTGCCGCCGGCCGAAAAAGCAACCGACCTGCAGGCGCGGATGTTTCATTCCGGTTCGAGCGGCCTCATCGAGGACCCCGCGACCGGCAGCGCAACGGTAGCGGCCGCCGCGCTACTTGCGAACCTTGCCGGCGAACGCGATGGCGAGTTGAAACTACGGATCGGGCAGGGCGTCGATATGGGCCGCCCGAGCCTGTTGCTAACGCGCGTTCGGAAGGCAAACGGCGCTATTGTTTCGGCGCATGTCGGCGGCGGCTGCGTGCAGATGATGGAAGGTACGTTCGCTTTGGCGGGAGGCTGATCCAACAAGGCTGGAGCCGTTACTTCGGTTGCGGATTCGGTTCCACGATCGATTTTGTCGAACCGTCGGGTGCGGCCTGCATATTGGGCGGAGACTGTCCTTGCGGACTGTCCGGCGGCGCGCCGCCCGTCCCGGTGGTAATCGGTCCAGTCCAGCCCTGCGGCTGTAACTGCCCCTTGTTGTCGTCGGGCATGACGGTGCGGCCGGTGCTTTGCTGGGAATCGGCAGGCTTCTTGTCTTCGGCTTGGCTTTGAGCCATCGCAGCTAACGCGCAGACTGCGAAACATAACGTGGCGGGGGCGAGACGCATGTCATTCTCCCAGGCAGAAGATAACTCAAGTCAAGAGCGTCGCGTTGGTTCCTGGACGTGTGGAAAGGAGCGGATATGGAACACTAAATGCCGGGGAATCTGAAAGGATTGTCAAACCTGCTTTGCGGCCAAGTTTTTGACTTTCACCGAATCGCGCTCCTCGATGATCTCCGCAATCCACTGCCGGTGGCAATGCCTGTGGTCGCGCTCGTAGCAGAGAAGACAGACCGGGCCGGATTTCCTGACCAGCTCCGATAGAGCGTCCAGTTCTTCCCTGGCCTGTGGCGTCTTCAGGTGCTTGGCGTAGATCTTGTGCAGCGTGTCAAACTTGCCGCTGCGGGCGGCCTCGCGGCCTTCCTTTGGCGTTCCCAGCTCGCGCAGATGCAAATAAGAAATGCCGCGCTTGTCGAGCCCGGCGGCGAGCTGGTTCTTTGAAAAGCCGGGGCGGCGTGACGAGGTGACCGCACGCACGTCGACCAACAGCTTAACTCCGGCACTTTCCAGCTCATCGAGCACCGTTTTCGGGGGCGTCTGTTCATAGCCGATGGTGAAGAGCTTCTTGGCCTTGGCCATTCCGAGTCCTGGTCCTTCAATTCCTGTTCACTTCACGCGCTCGATCAATTCCATCGCGCCTGATGGTGCGCGTACTTTACCTTCATGGATCACATAGGCGAAGACGTCGCGCTGGATTTTCTTGGGCTTCGTGGGATCGACGCGCGGCAGATCCTCCGGTTCGCCACCGGCGGCCCAGACCTGCAGCCGCTTAGCCCAGGCATCGAGCTGCTTCGGCGGATAGCAGGTCTTGATATCGTCATTGCCCTTCTGCAGCCGCGCGTAGACGAATTCGCCCGTGACGTCTGCTATCGCCGGATAAGTACCATGTTCGGCGAACACGACGGGAGTTGCGAATTTCCGCAGCAGAGCAATGAACGCTGGCACGCGAAAGCTATCATTCCGCACCTCGACGACATGGCGCAGCTCGCGCCCATCGAGCTTGCGTGGCAACAACTCCAGAAACTTGCCAAAATCGGCTTCGTCGAATTTCTTGGTCGGCGCGAATTGCCAGAGCACCGGACCAAGGCGATCGCCGAGTTCCAGCACGCCGGAATCGTAGAACCGTTTGATGGAATCGCCGGCCTCGGCCAGCACCCGGCGATTCGTCGCGAACCGCGGCCCCTTTACGGAAAACACAAAACCGCCGGGCACCTCGCGCGCCCATTTGCGGAAGCTCTCCGGCTTCTGCGAGCCGTAATACGTGCCGTTGATCTCGATCGACGTCAGTTTGGAAGCGGCGTATTCCAGCTCCTTCGCCTGCGTCAGCTTTTCCGGATAGAACACCCCGCGCCACGGCGCGAAGGTCCAGCCGCCGACGCCGATGTAGATTTTGCCCGCGCTTTTTGAGTCGCGATCTGAACTTTTAGTCACGCACCAGTCTCTCTTGCATTTCCCGGGAGGTGGAACTTTGAAGAGTAAAGCTAGCGGGCGGCTCCCGCAAGCCGTGCAAGAGGGTGTGCGCGTGTCGGTCGCTTCGACTTTATCCTCTCACCTGCTCCGCCAGGCAATGCACCGACCAGCAAAAAAGGCTCCGGCAAAACCGGAGCCTCTTCATCGGCCAGTCTACACCAGGCGGCGGCGGCTCTCCGTTCGCGGAGGCGCTTTCGATTCAGCGTGCCCCGCGCATGGTGTTGGTCATAAAGCGCTGCAAGGGTTTTAGGCTCTGCTTAGCGAGCGCGTTGTGAAGGCCGCAGATCTTCTGCATCTCGCCGACGAATGTCTCGTAAGCTTGCCTTGCGAATTCGATCTGCACCTCCAACGCCTTGTCGAGCGACCGCACGCGCGAGAGTTTATCGACAAAGGATCTCGTCTGTTCGAACGATTTCCTGGTGTAGTCGCCGTAGGCAGTGGCGATCGTCTGGACGCTGATGGGCACGCCCTCAAACGCCGCGGCCGCGATCGACACCACATCGGCGGGTTGGGCTGGCGCCGCGATCGGCACGACATCGGCGCGCTTGGGTCGGGTAGTGTCCGACGTGACCTCGGCTGGTTCGGCTACCCGGCTGATTTGGGCGGCGTGGGCGGGTTCCGGTGCCGGGCTGATCGACCTGATCTCATCGGCGTCTTCTGAGGCGTCCATAGGATCGATGTCGGCCGGTTCGGTTAGCGCATCGATCAGGGCTTCATCGGCTGGTTCGGCTGCCGGGCTTATCGACGCGACTTCGGCGGGCTGGGCCGCCGCGCCGTTCGAACCGACATGACCGGATTCGGCTGCTGCGCCCATCTGCTCTTCCGCGTCTTGCTCTTCATTCGGCATCGAGCTGATCTGTCGATCGGCGGCTTCGTGGTTCCGTTGCTCCGTCTTTCGATTACGCTTGCCCGGCTTCCCTGCGGGCTTGTTCTTATCTGGACTCGACATTATTGGAATCTCCGCTGTTCCGATCTAAAAAATTAATCGTGAAGCTTCCGCCACGTTTGCGCTGTAATCGCGGTTCCGAATTGTTCGTTGCGCGGCGCTGATGTGTTGAGATTTTGCAAATCTACTAATTAAACGCCTAAGTCGCGGCGGTATCAAAGCTACAATCCGGAAAGGACAATAATAGATGCGCGTGATTATTGTGGCAATGGTCGCGATTATGAGTTCCATCGCGCTGGCTGACGATGTCGATCAAGCGCACCGGCGGGCGGTTTCGGGCCGCGATTCGTACTGGAATTGTCTGGCTCTGCAATATCAGCAGCAAGACAACAGGAATATGTCGGGTTCCGATTTCACCTCGCTTATCGCCAGCGCATGTCCTTCCGAGCGGCAGAATTTTCGGGTGTCTCTGCTGGATTACCTATCGCTGCAATTCCCCGATGTCGATTCCGGGGCACATATGAGCACGGCGAATAACGCGATCGCGTCAGCGCAAAAGGATGTCGTGACCGCATTCATCAAGCACAAGGCAGCTTCGAAGTAGCGGGTTCCAGAAGTGCTTTCTAAAATATGTGCTATCACCTAACAAGCAGGCGTGTCGGGATACGAAATGAATTCGGAAAAATTCGCAGGCATTCTGGGTGCGATCGTTGCGATAGCAGTGCTGGCGATCGCGATCGCATACGGGCCGATTGGGCAATTCGGAAAGAGCCAAAAACCGGTTCAAAAGACCGAGCAGCGGGCGCAACCGGTTTCGCCAGCCCCTCGAGGCCCGGTGATCAGAGAGGTGCCGCAGTAGGAGTGCAGCCCCAAGCGTTCTGCTGCCCCGTGTCATGGCCGCCCTTGCAATAGGCCTCGATCGTTCTTAAGTGACTTTGAACGGCGACGTCGATGCTTGATAGCTCCGGCGCCGGGACGACCACTGAATAGCTCGGCTGCGCCGGATGTACGCGCGCCCTCTGTTCGTGGTCGTTGGCATTTTTTGGGCTGATTTGGTCTTTTTTGACGCGCTTCTTCGCAATTGCGCTTTGGCTTGGCTTCCCCTTGGCTTCCCATGACGCTATCGGATATACGCTGGCGGCATGAACGAAACCATCACCGAGAGCCCGCCGGAGGCCGTTGCGACGCTCCAGCTTTCGGTTGTTGTCCCTACCTTCAACGAGCGCGATAACGTCACCACGCTGTTTCGGCGATTGGAAACCGCGCTCGCTGGTCTTACCTGGGAGGTCATCTTCGTCGATGACAATTCACCGGATCTAACCTGGGATGTGGTGCGCGGCCTGGCGCGGCAAGATTCCCGTGTTCGCTGCATCCGGCGGATCGGGCGTCGCGGCCTGTCCGGCGCCTGCATCGAAGGCATTCTGGCCTCGAGCGCCCCTTGCGCCGCCGTGATCGATGCCGACCTGCAGCATGACGAGACCCAGCTGCCGAAAATGCTCAGCTTGCTGGATGGCGGCGCTGCCGACCTCGTGGTGGGCAGCCGTTACATCGAAGGCGGCAGCGCCGACGGTTTCAACAAGCAGCGCGCCGGCGCCAGCGCGATCGCAACTGAAGTTGCAAAGCGCGTGCTGGGGGTCAGGATCGCCGATCCCATGAGCGGCTTTTTCATGATCCGGCGCGACCGCTTCGAAGAACTGGCCCCGCAGCTCTCGACGCAGGGCTTCAAGATCCTGCTCGATCTCATCGCCACCGCGCGGGGCAATCTGCGCGTGAAGGAAATTCCCTACAGCTTCGGCTCGCGTCTGCATGGCGAGAGCAAGCTCGATTCGATGGTGGCGCTGGATTTCCTGGGGCTCGTGCTGGCAAAGCTGACCCGTGATGTGGTCTCGCTGCGATTCCTGCTGTTTGCAACGGTCGGATCGATCGGCCTGTTGGTGCATTTCGCGGCGTTATACGCCTTGCTCGAAGCGTTGGGGTTGTCCTTTCCGCAAGCGCAAGCTTACGCCGCGCTCTGCGCCATGAGCAGCAATTTCGTTCTCAACAATTTTCTCACTTATCGCGACCAGCGGCTGAAGCGTTTTGCGATCGTGCGTGGGCTGTTGCTGTTTTATCTGGTGTGCAGTGTCGGCCTTCTGGCCAATGTCGGCGTTGCGTTCTCGGTTTACGACAAACAGCCGATCTGGTGGCTCGCCGGAGCCGCGGGCGCGCTGATGGGCGTTGTCTGGAACTACGCGATGTCCGGACTGTTCGTCTGGCGCAAGCGATAAACCGGCAATGAGCGCGAGCGAGGTTCGGCTCGTCCGTAACACCGTCCTCACGATATCGGCGCTGGTTGGCCTGCGACTGCTCGCCGCCGCGTGGACGCCGCTGACTTTCGACGAAGCCTATTACTGGATATGGTCGAAGCATCTTGCCGGCGGTTACTACGATCATCCCCCTGGTGTCGCGGCGGTGATCCGCCTCGGCACGCTCATCGCAGGCGATAGCGAAATCGGCGTGCGGCTGGTTTCGATATTGCTGGCGCTGCCGATGAGCTGGGCAATATTTCGCGCAGCCTCCATCCTGTTCGGCGATTTGCGCGTGGCAACCACCGCGACCATCCTGCTCAACGTCAGCCTGATGGTGGCGGTTGGAACATTGATCGTCACCCCGGACGCGCCGCTACTGGTGGCCTCCAGCTTTGTCCTGTTTTTTCTCGCAAAGGTGCTGGAGACCGGACGCGGCGCGTGGTGGCTCGCGGTAGGCGCGGCCGTCGGTACGGCGCTGCTGTCGAAATACACCGCGCTTTTTTTTGGTCCGGCGATCCTAATCTGGCTGGTGATCGTTCCGAAGCTGCGGCATTGGCTAGTCTCGCCCTGGCTATATCTAGGCGGCATGGTGGCGCTGGCGCTGTTTTCACCGGTCATCCTATGGAATGCCGATCACCACTGGGTCTCCTTCATCAAGCAAATCGGTCGCGCCCGCATCGAGGATTTCCGTCCGGCCTTCATTGCCGAATTGATTCCGACGCAGATCGTATTCGCGACGCCATTGGTGTGGGTTCTCGGCGCGATGGGGCTTTACGCGCTATTGATGCGCGGACCCGGACTGCTGGCGGCGCGGGCGTTGATCAACTCAATGTTCTGGACCATCGCGCTCTATTTCATGTGGCACTCTCTGCATGCCCGGGTCGAAGCCAACTGGTTCGCGCCGGTGTATCCGGTTTTCGCGATTGCCGCCGGGGTTGCCGCCCATCTCACGTCATGGAAGGAACGCTCGCGGCGTATAGTCGATTTTTGCCTGCGGTGGGCGTCGCCGGTTGGGCTTCTGATGTTTGCGATATTGATCGTGCAGGCCAACACCGGCGCACTCACCGGCTATCATCGCGACGCCACCGTTCGCAGCGTCGGCGTTGGATGGCGCGAGCTTGCCGCTGCGATTGAGGCGACGCGCGTTCGGGTCGGCGCTGCGTGCGTGCTCGCGCCTGACTACGGCACCACCGGCTGGCTCGCGTTCTATCTGCCGAAAGGCAGTTGCGTGGTGCAGCCATCGCAGCGCATCCGTTGGGTCAACATGCCCGAGCCGGATCCGGCGCTGCTTGCCGGCAAATTGCTCTATGTCGCTGAGGCGCGTCCGGGAGGACGGCCGTCTCTGACAGATTACTTTACGAGCGTCGAGCGTGTCGCGGAACTCAAGCGGATGCGCGGACCGCTTGTCATCGAAACCTATGCGCTTGATCTGCTTGAGGGTGCGAACGGCGAGGTGCTCGACCGATCGCCACCGCCGGAGCTGCAGTAGGCGAGGGTGCAAGCTCTCGGCTCGATGAATGCCAAGGGCGTTCGCCGCGTCAGCACGTAGACGGAGTGTTCGAAAACGGCATTTCTGCGGCCAGGAAAATTTCTAATCTGAATCACTCGAACCAGCCGGGGAGGTCGGTTCGCAAGCAGACGTAACATTTGTTAACCATGCCCAACATCCGCCCGCACTTAATCCGCATTTAACTAAAAGTCGCCTTAATGGCGCTCCGCGCCTCTGCGAGATGCTCTTGGGGAATTTCCGCTGAGTCATCGCGCGAATGGCAGCGTTCGATGTCCGCGGAATGCGGTCTATCGAGCGCAGCCTGGAAGGGGAACGGGGTGGGACCAGTCTGGATCCGAGGCGTATGAGTTACAGTGCGAGTGCGTGTGTCCACGTCGCGGTGTGCAAGCCACGACGTTCATCGCGGAAGTCCATCTCTCCAGGTTTTTTCGGCTGCGCGGCCGTTGGCGGCCTGGTGCTCGCCTGCGCCTGGACCGTCTACGCCAACATTATCAGAGCCGGCTTTCGTTCAACGATCGGTTTGCAGCGGCCGCCCCGCAGAGTGTTGAACCGAAGCCCCAGCCGCAGCAGCCGACGATTGCTGAAGCACCGAAGCCGCAAGTCGAGACGCCGAAGCTCGCAACAGCACCAAAGGCGAAAGAAGCTGCGCCTGTTCAGCTCGCCGCCGTTCCAGCATCGCCGCTGCGCCCGATCGAGGCGCGGCCGCCGACATCGACGGGGTCTACCATTCGCGATATGGCGCAACGCGCCAAGGCGGCGGTGATCGCGCTCGCCACCAGCGAGAAGCAGACTATTGTGGAAAAGCTCTGGGGCAAGCAGCCATCGCAAGGACCGCTGTTGGCCTTTGCCTCCGCCGACGCCAGCGTCACCGGAAGTCTTGGCGGCGGCATTGGGCAAAGCCAGAATCCGGCGCTCGGCGGATCGGCGCCCTACGACCGCTCCACCGCAGTCTACGACATTTCCGCGCGCACCGTTTATCTCCCTGACGGCACCCAGCTCGAAGCGCATTCCGGCCTTGGCTCAAGGCTCGATGATCCTCGCTCCGCGCATGTCAAAATGCACGGCGTGACGCCGCCGCATATTTATGAACTGAAGCCGCGCGAGGCGCTGTTTCACGGTGTCCCGGCCTTACGGATGACTCCCATCGGCGGCGAGGAAGCGATCTTCGGACGCAGCGGATTGCTTGCCCACACCTACATGCTCGGTCCGAACGGCGATTCTAACGGCTGCGTTTCGTTCCGCGATTACGATGCGTTCCTGAATGCCTATCGCAATCAGGGCGTCAAGCGCCTCGCGGTCGTCGCGAAGGTGGAGTGAGCAGGGAGGGAGTTCTTGTAGAAGGGTGGAAGCGAAGCGAAATCCGGGAGATGGGCTGAGGGAAACCACTTCCGAACAACCCGCTTCGTGAGCGCGCCGAGTAATCCCGGATTGCGCTTCGCTTCATCCGGGCTACAACCTACCCAATCAGGGCATCAAGAGTTTTTGTAGCCCGGATGAAGCGAAGCGCAATCCGGGAGAGTGTCTACAATGGTGCGATATCGACGAAATTTTGTGCCCGGCGGCACCTTCTTTTTCACGCTGGCGCTGGCTGACCGGAGATCATCTGTTCTTGTCGAGCACGTTCAACTGTTACGGTCCGCATTTCGCGATGTACGGGATCGCACACCTTTTTCGGTTGATGCCATCGTGGTTCTGCCGGACCATTTGCATACAATGTTGAGCTTGCCGACTGGGGATTCAGATTTCTCCGGTCGCTGGAAAGCGATCAAATCCAAGTTCACGCGCGGCGTCGTCGCGAGCGGCGTGGCCATTCCCCGCAACCAACGTGGCGAGTATCTGCTTTGGCAGAGGCGGTTTTGGGAACATACAATACGCGACGACGAGGATTTCGAACGTTGCGCGAACTATGTTCATTTTAACCCCGTCAAGCATGGATTGGTGTCGTCGCCTGTTGAATGGCCATTTTCCTCACTGCATCGATATATTCGCGCTGCGATAGTACCAGGCGATTGGGGTGGAGGAGACGATCTTACGGATACGAACCGCTTTGGTGAGCACGCCGAGTAATCCCGCATGGCACTTCGCTGCATCCGGGCTACAACGTCCACGCAACTTCGTAGCCCGGATGAAGCGAAGCGAAATCCGGGACAAGTTTGTCCACCGTGGTGCGATGGCGTGACATACACCTTGCGTGGACGCTGGCCGAGCGGCTTTGGTGAGCACGCCCAGTAATCCCGCATGGCACTTCGCTGCTCCGGGCTACAACGTCCACGCAACTTAGTAGCCCGGATGAAGCCAAGCGAAATCCGGGACAAGTTTGTCCACCGTGGTGCGATGGCGTGACATTCACCTTCACCTTGCGTGGACGCTGGCCGAGCGGCTTTGGTGAGCGCGCCCAGTAATCCCGGATTGCGCTTCGCTGCATCCGGGCTACTGGGCGGACCAAACAAAAACCCCGGCATCGCTGCCGGGGTTTTGCTTTTTTGCGCGTGAGAGGCTGGATTAGAAATCCATGCCGCCCATACCGCCGCCCGGGGGCATGCCGCCGCCGGCCTGAGCGTTCTTCTTCGGCAGTTCGGCCACCATGGCTTCGGTGGTGATCAGGAGAGCCGCAACCGAGGCTGCGTTCTGGATCGCCGCACGGACGACCTTGGTCGGGTCGATGATGCCCTTCTTGACGAGGTCGCCGTATTCACCGGTCTGCGAGTCGAAGCCGTGGTTGTACGACTTGTTCTCGAGGATCTTGCCGATGATGACGGAGCCGTCCTCGCCCGCGTTGATCGCGATCTGGCGAGCCGGCCAGGACAGCGCCTTGCGAACGATCTCGACGCCGGTCTTCTGGTCGTCGTTCTTGGTGCGCAGGCCTTTGAGCGCCTCGGAGGCGCGCAGCAGGGCGACGCCGCCGCCCGGTACGATGCCTTCTTCAACGGCCGCACGGGTCGCATGCATCGCGTCATCAACGCGATCCTTGCGCTCCTTGACCTCGACTTCGGTCGCGCCGCCGACGCGGATCACCGCGACGCCGCCCGCGAGCTTGGCCAGACGCTCCTGCAGCTTCTCACGGTCGTAGTCCGAGGTGGTTTCCTCGATCTGCGCCTTGATTTGCGCCA
>VAZS01000166.1 GCA_005884855.1 Alphaproteobacteria bacterium
CGGAGCGCGCCCAATGGTTGCGCTAGACGGAAGCTTGGAACGTAGGGAAAGAGCGTGCGATGAACGCCGCGGTACAAACAACTGAAGACCTGCTGTATGTCGTCGATGACGGCATTGCGCGGCTTACCTTCAACCGTCCGCAAGCGCGCAACGCGTTAACGTTTGCGATGTACGAGCGGATGGCCGAGATCTGCGACAACGTGAATGCCGACCGCTCGATAAAGGCGATGATCCTCACCGGCGCTGGGGACAAGGCGTTCGCGTCTGGTACCGACATTTCCCAATTCCGCGCCTTCAAGACCGCGCAGGATGCGCTGGATTATGAGTCCCGCATCGATCGGGTGCTCGGGGCGCTGGAAGCGGTTCGCGTGCCGACAATTGCGGCCATCGCCGGTGCCTGCACCGGCGGCGGGGCGGGGATCGCCGCCTGCTGCGATATCCGGATCGGTACCGCGGCGACCCGGATCGGCTTTCCGATCGCGCGCACCCTCGGCAATTGCCTGTCGATGTCCAACATCAGCCGGCTGGTTGCACTCATCGGCCCCGCGCGGACCAAGGACCTGATTTTCAAGGCCCGGCTGGTCGAAGCGCCCGAGGCGCTCGCGCTTGGCCTGCTCAACGAAGTCGTGCCTGACCTGGAGACGCTGCAGCGCCGCGCCGATGAGACTGCGAAACTTGTGGCGGGCCATGCACCGATCACGCTTGAAACCACCAAGGAGGCTGTGCGCCGCATCCGGCGGACCTTGTCCCGAGATGAGGGAGAGGATCTGATCCTGCGCGCTTATATGAGCGAGGATTTCCGAGAAGGGATGGATGCCTTCCTCAACAAGCGCGCGCCGAACTGGAAGGGCAAATAGAAGCTCTCACGGCTTGCAACCTCATGCGAAAGTCATAAGGGTCGCGTCCAACAGCCGCTTGAACTGCTGATGTTAACCCAGCACAATCACTCAACTGGAAAATCCGGAATTTGCCGGATAATGAAAACCATAGGGAAGAAACCGCGTGCGAAATATCATGAAAGCGACAGCCGCGCTGACAGCCATGTTGGCCAGCGCCCCGGCAATGGCGGCCTGGGAGCCGAGCAAGCCGGTTGAGATCGTGGTCGCAGCCGGCGCCGGCGGCGCCTCCGACCAGATGGCGCGAATGATGCAGGCGGCCATCCAGAAAAATAATCTGATGAAGCAGCCGATGGTGGTGTCGCTCAAGGGCGGCGCGTCCGGGGCCGAAGCGCTGATGTACATGAAATCCAGCGACGGCGACCCCAATAAGGTGCTGATCGCCTATTCGCTGATCTACATGTTGCCGCTGTCAGCAAAGATTCCGTTCAACTGGCGCGAGCTGACGCCGGTATCGGTGGTCGCGCTGGACCAGTTCGTGTTGTGGGACAATGTCGCCGGACCAAAGACGGTGAAGGAGTTCATTGCCGCGGCGAAGGCGGCGACTTCACCGTTCAAAATGGGCGGCACCGGATCGAAGCGCGAGGATCACGTTCTCACCGTGTTCATGGAGCAAAAGACCGGCGCGAAATTCTCCTATCTGCCCTACAAGTCTGGCGGCGAGGCGGCGACGCAGCTGGTCGGCAACCATACCGAATCCAATGTCAACGACCTGCAAGGAAGAGGGGCTCGACGTTCAATACCTGATGCTGCGTGCCATGTTCCTGCCGGGCAAGGTCACTCCGGAGCAGCAGGCGTTCTACGTGGACCTGTTCCAGAAGGTGACGCAAACCCCCGAATACAAGGACTACATGGAAAAGCAGGCGCTGAAGCCGATCTTTCTCACCGGCAACGATATGGTGAAATTCCTCGAAGAAGACGACGCGCTCAACAAGTCGCTGATGACCGAGGCCGGGTTTGTTGCCAAATGACAACGCTCTAGCGCACCCGATGTCTGATTCCGAACTTGAAATCGTCGTCGATGATCCAACCGCGCCGGAGGCCGACTCTCCGGCCGTCACCGACGTACGTGTGGTCGACGTCACCATTTCGCTGCTGCTCGCGCTACTAGCGGCGACGCTCGGCTATGACAATTGGCGCACCGGCATAGGCTGGGATTCGACCGGCCCGCAAGCCGGCTACTTCCCGTTCTATCTTTCGGTAATCCTGGCCGGGGCCAGCCTCTATGGTGTGGCGGTCGCCTTGCTGTCGCGAAAAGAGGCTGCAGAGTCATTTGTGACGCGAGCGCAGCTTCGGCGCGTCATGGCGGTGTTCGTGCCGACACTGCTGTTCTGCCTGGTCACGCAATTTCTGGGGCTCTATGTCGCGAGCTTCCTGTTGATCTCCGCTTTCATGCGAATGGTCGGACGCATCGCGTTATGGAAGTCGCTACTCACCGCCTTCGTATTCACCGCAGCGATGTTCGTGACTTTCGATATCGCGTTTGATGTCATCATGCCGAAGGGACCGCTTGAAGCGGCGTTTGGCTACTAGCGCATCGTTCCGGTGGCGCGCAAATTAGGATAGCTCCTCGATGGAAGCCTTCGGTCTATTGCTGCACGGCTTCGCTGTCCTGCTGACGTGGAAAACGCTGCTCCTGATGATGGTCGGGCTGGTGCTCGGCATTTTCGTCGGTGTGCTGCCGGGGCTCGGCGGCCCAAACGGCGTGGCAATCCTGCTGCCGCTCACCTTCACCATGGATCCGACCTCGGCGATCGTGATGCTGTCGTGCATCTACTGGGGGGCACTGTTCGGCGGTGCAATTACCTCCATCCTGTTCAACATTCCAGGCGAAGCCTGGTCGGTTGCGACTACCTTCGACGGCTATCCTATGGCGCAACAAGGCAAGGCCGCCGAAGCCCTGACCGCCGCGTTCACCTCATCATTTATTGGTTCGCTGGTCGCGGTGCTCCTGATCACATTCTTGGCGCCGCTGATTTCGTCGTTCGCGCTCAAATTCGGACCCCCAGAATTCTTCGCGGTGTACCTGCTGACATTTTGCTCGTTTGTCGGTCTTGGCCGGGAGGAGAAGCACAAGACCGTTATCTCGATGTCTCTCGGCCTGCTGTTGGCGGGCGTCGGCATGGATACGGT
The DNA here is from genome assembly GCA_005884855.1 of Alphaproteobacteria bacterium. GTDB lineage: Bacteria > Pseudomonadota > Alphaproteobacteria > Rhizobiales > Xanthobacteraceae > Bradyrhizobium. The sequence goes on from VAZS01000166.1 coordinate 3,030, forward strand.
GTCCGGGCAGTTGCGCATGACCTTTGGTTCCGGCGAATTACTGCGGGGCATCAACTTTCTCGTGGCGGTGATCGGACTATTCGGAATCAGCGAAATCCTGCTCACCATGGAGGAGCGACTTGCGTTGCGCGGACATGCCGCCAGCATCAGCCTGCGCGTGGTGCTGTCGGTTTGGAAAGATCTGCCGAAATACTGGGTCACGCTGTTGCGTTCCTCGTTCATCGGCTGCTGGCTCGGCATCACGCCGGGTGGCGCGATCGCCGCTTCATTCATGGGGTACAATCTCGCAAAGCGCTTTTCGAAGGACCCTGAGAGTTTCGGCACGGGCCGCATCGAAGGTGTGTTTGCGCCGGAAACCGCGGCGCATGCTTCGGGCACATCCGCGCTTTTACCCATGCTGGCGCTGGGCATTCCCGGCTCCGGCACCGCGGCGATCCTGCTCGGCGGGCTCATGGTATGGGGACTCAATCCCGGCCCCCTGCTGTTCGTCGAGCACAAGGACTTCGTGTGGGGCCTGATTGCCTCGATGTATCTCGGCAATATCGTCGGTCTCGTGCTGGTGCTGACCACCGTGCCGGTTTTTGCTTCGATCTTGCGTGTGCCGTTCGCCGCGGTGGCGCCAATGATCGTGGTGTCCTGTGCGATCGGCGCCTATGCGATCCAGAACGCGATCTTCGACATCTGGCTGATGCTGGGATTCGGCGTCGTCGGCTACGTTTTCAAGAAAATCAAAATTCCGCTGGCGCCTTTCACGCTGGCATTGGTGCTTGGCAACCGCGCCGAGGATGCGTTCCGACTGTCGATGATCGGCTCCGGCGGCGACATGACCGTGTTCTGGTCAAACGGCTTGGTCGGCTCGATCACGACCCTAGCCATACTGCTGCTGTTCTGGCCGGTCATCGACAAGGCGTTCGGCAGCCTCGGACGCCTGTGGCGGCCTGCCAACGCTTAGGGCCTCACCCCCCTTGCAACGCGAGCGGCGAATTACTCTGTGGCGTCATACCACCTTGGCTTGCCTTAAATCCGCAATCTCCTTCGCATTGAAGCCAAACTCCGCAAGCACCTCGTCGGTCTGCTCGCCCAACTCGGGCGGCCGTGCCGCCATTTTGCTTGGCGTTCTCGATAGCGTTACCGGCTGGCCGACTAGGCGGATATGGCGGTTCTCGGCGTTCGGCACGTCCTGCGCGATGCCGAGATGCTTGACCTGGGCGTCCTCGAACATCTCGTTGATCGAATAGATTGGGCCGCATGGCACGCCGGCCGCGTTGAGTTCGCTAACCCAGGCCTCGGTGGATTTCTTTTCAGTGAGCTTGTTGATGGCCGCATTGAGCGCGTCGCGGTTTTTCGAGCGGGCCGGCGCGGTGGCGTAGTCAGGATTGGTCACGAGTTCGGGTGCGCCGATTGCCTGCGCGCAGCGCTCCCAGATTCGCCCGCCGGTGGTGGCGATGTTGATGTAACCGTCGGAGGTCTTGAACACACCGGTGGGAATGCTGGTCGGGTGGTTGTTTCCGGCCTGCTTTGCCACTTCCTTTTCCATCAGCCAGCGCGCGGCCTGAAAATCCAGCATGAAGATCTGCGCCTGCAGCAGCGAGGTTTGCACCCACTGACCCTGGCCCGAGACCTCGCGCTCCAAAAGCGCGGTGAGAATCCCGATGGCGCAGAACAGCCCAGCCGAAAGGTCCGCCACGGGGATGCCGACCCGCATAGGACCCTGGCCCGGCGCACCGGTAATCGACATCAGCCCGCCCATACCCTGCGCGATTTGATCGAAGCCGGGACGCTTGTGATAGGGGCCATCCTGACCGAAGCCGGAGATACTGCCATAGACGAGCCGTGGATTAAGCTTGCGCAGGCTCTCGTAATCGACGGCGAGCCGCGCCTTCACATCGGGGCGAAAATTTTCGACAACGACATCGGCCTTCTCCACCAGACGCCGGAACACTTCGACTCCCCTCGGATCCTTTAGATTGAGCGTCATCGCGCGTTTGTTACGGTGCAAATTTTGAAAGTCGGAGCCATGCCGAGGGCCGCCCGGCTGCTCGCCCGGAGCGTCCTCCATCGGCGCGTCGATCTTGATGACATTGGCGCCCCAATCGGCGAGTTGGCGCACGCACGTCGGCCCGGAACGTACCCGGGTTACGCGGGCATGCAGGCCCTGAGCTGGCAATTGGACCAACTGCACATGCCGAAATCTGCGCGATAGCCGAGCGGAGTGATCAGACCGCCGTTCGTTCATCCGCAATGACCTTGCCATCGTTCGGCAGATTTCCCGGCGCGACGAGATCGACAGCGCCCTGCAGCTTTGTGAGCGCTCGCAGCGTCGCGGCGATTTCAGCTCGAAGCGCATCGGTCGGCGAGTCGCATTCCGCCTTCAGCGTCATCGCATCGGCCTCGCCCTCGCGCTTCACCACAAGACGCAGCCTTCCAAGCTCGGGATGCCGCTTGCTGATTTCAGCGATCTGCTCGGGGCGCACGAACATGCCCTTGACCTTGGTGGTCTGGTCGGCGCGGCCCATCCAACCTTTTATTCGCATGTTGGTGCGCCCGCACGGACTGACACCGGGCAGCGCGGCCGTTAGATCGCCGATGGCAAGCCGGATCCATGGGTGATCGGGGTCGAGCGAGGTGACCACGATCTCGCCCACGTCGCCTTCCGCCACCGGTTCGCCGGTGCCGGGCCGGACGATTTCCAGGATCAGGTCCTCATTGACGACCATGCCTTCGCGGGCCTGGGTTTCAAAGGCAATCAGGCCGAGATCGGCGGTGCCGAACGACTGATACGCATCAACGCCCCGTGATTTTATTTCTTGCTGCAGCGACTTGGGAAACGCCGCCCCAGACACCAGTGCGCGCTTGATCGAGGAGCTATCTCGACCCGCGCTCGTGGCCGCATCGAGCAAAATCTTGAGAAAATCAGGTGTGCCGCTGTAACCGATCGGCCGATAGGCCTCGATCAGTTCGAACTGGGCTTCGGTATTGCCGGGACCGGCTGGGATGACGGCGCAGCCGAGCGCCCGCGCAGAAGCATCGAAGATGAATCCGCCTGGTGTCAAATGGTAGCTAAAAGTGTTCAGGACCACGTCGCCGGCCCGAAAACCTGCCGCGAACAGCGCACGCGCGCCGCGCCACGGATCGGCATGAACCGGCTCGGGCTCGAATATCGGACCGGGCGAGGTGAATAGCCGACCAAACGAGCCAGGGAGCCCGGGGACGAAGCCTCCGAACGGAGGGGCGGCTTTGTGCAAAGCGGGGAGGTCGGCCTTACGCAGCACCGGCAGGCTTGCCAGCGCCGTCCTGCTGGTGATTTCAGCGGGATCGATGCCCTTCAGGCGCTCGGCATAGCCGGGAGCGGCCATTGCCCTTCGCAGTACCCCTGGAAGGCGCGAAAACAGCTCCGCCTCGCGTTCGGCCGGCGCGCGGGTCTCGAGGGCATCGTAATGATCGCTCATGTCTTCGTCACGCTTGAGTCCGGTGGCATCATGGCGCCGCATTCGGAGGGCCAGACCCCAGATGCTTCTCTAAAGCCACCGTTTCCGCCGCTTGAAGCTTTTCAAGTTCTTGAAACTCTTTCGCTGGTCGCCGGCGCCACCGAGATAGAATTCCTTGACGTCCTCATTGTCGCGTAAATCGTCGGCGCTGCCATCGAGCACCACCTTGCCTTGCTCCATGATGTAGCCGTGGCTAGCCACTGAGAGCGCCGCTCGCGCGTTCTGCTCGACCAGCAGGATGGTGACGCCGAGGTCGCGGTTGATATCCTTGATGATCGCGAACACTTCCTTGACGAGCAAAGGCGACAGTCCCATCGAGGGCTCGTCCATCAGGATCATTTTGGGCCGCGCCATGAGCGCGCGGCCGATCGCCAGCATCTGCTGCTCGCCGCCCGAGAGATAGCCGGCAAGCCCTGTTCGCTCCTTCAGGCGCGGAAAATACTTGAACACCAAATCGATGTCGGCGCTGACCAAGTTGTCGCTGCGGGTGAAGGCGCCGAGCCGCAAATTCTCCAGCGACGTCATGTCGGCGATGATGCGACGGCCCTCCATCACCTGGAAGATGCCGCGACGGACGATCTTGTCGGGATCGATGCCGTTGATGCGCTCGCCGTTGAAAACGATTTCGCCGCGGGTGACCTCGCCGTCCTCGGTCTTGAGCAACCCCGAAATCGCCTTCAGCGTCGTCGACTTGCCGGCGCCGTTGGCCCCGAGCAGCGCGACGATCGCGCCCTGCGGCACGTCGAGACTTAAGCCCCGCAGCACCAGGATGACGTCGTCATAAACTACCTCGATGTTGCGCACGCTGAGCAACGGCGTGGTGACGGCGCCTGGAGCGGCGGGGACTGTATCGGTGTCGA
>VAZS01000373.1 GCA_005884855.1 Alphaproteobacteria bacterium
GAATCCGGGTTGGTCACTGACAGCACCAGCTTGCCGGCCGACAATGCCAGCTTCACGGCGCGGCCGCGCTCGCTGGAAATCGTGGAGACGCGATCAACCGCCGCCTCGAAATCCTTCTTGTCGACGATGAGTTCCTTGTCGTTGTTTTGCGGGATGACGCGTCCGTAGTCTGGAAAGGTGCCATCGATGAGTTTCGAGGTCAGCACTACATGACCGATGGTGAACCGGACCTTGCCTTGCGACAGCTCGATGTTGACCTCGGCTTCATTGTCCTCGATCAACCGCTGCACTTCGCCGACGGTTTTGCGAGGCACGATCACGCCCGGCATGCCGTCCGCGCCTTTGGGCAAAGGCAGATCGATCTGGGCGAGGCGATGGCCATCGGTCGCGACCGCGCGCAATGTCGCGGCTTTCGGGCTGCCGGCGGTGTGCAGATAGATGCCGTTGAGATAATAGCGGGTTTCTTCCGTCGAGATCGCGAACTGGGTGCGGTCGATCAATCGTTTCATATCGGCGGCGGCGAGCGTAAACGCATGCGTCATGTCGCCGGCGGCGAGATCGGGGAAATCGTTTTCGGGCAGGGTCTGCAGCGTGAAGCGCGACCGTCCGGCACGGATCGCCAGTACCGAGCGATCCCCGTCACCTTCCAGCACGATCTGGGCGCCGTCGGGCAGTTTACGCACGATGTCGTAAAACATGTGGGCCGGCACCGTGGTCGAACCGCCGGTCGCGGTTTCTGCGGCAAGCGTTTCCGTCACCTCAAGATCGAGATCGGTGGCCTTTAGCGACAGTCGGGCATTTTCGGTGCGGACCAGCACGTTGCCCAGAATCGGAATAGTATTGCGGCGCTCGACCACGCGATGGACGTGGCCCAACGATTTCAGGAGTTGCGCGCGTTCGACGGTGACCTTCATTGCAATACCCGCCTGATCCTAAGATGGAAAAGCCGGGCGGCCGAAAAGGCGCACCGCGGCGTTTGAGACCCGAAAAGCCTGATCCGATCTGGATTTGATCAAACCCGCGGGGGGACCGCAAGGTGGCGCGGATGGCCCCTCAGCGCAAGGGAAACGCGGCCTCGTTCCCCACGTTTTGGGTCAAGCATTCTGCATGAAACGGCAGTTAGCTTGCGCGAGCGGAGCTCCGCCGATGGCTTTTGGGCCTTGGCTGTTTCGCCGCTGGCGGCGCCTTGACTTGCTCGCTCCGGGCGGTGCCCCCAACGGGAGGAAACAAGCCAGCCGCGCCTAGTCCTGCAACTGGCGCTTCAGCGATTCGACTTCTTCAGACAGCGCGACATCCTTTGAGACCAAGGTCTCGATCTTGCGCACGGCATGCAGGACCGTGGTGTGGTCGCGCCCACCGAACCGGCGGCCGATTTCGGGCAGCGAACGAAGCGTCAGCGTCTTTGCCAGGTACATCGCCACCTGACGCGGCCGAACCACATTCGCGGTGCGGCGCGAGGACAACAGGTCGGAGCGGCTCACATTGTACTGCCGCGCCACCACACGCTGGATGTCCTCGATCTTGATGCGCTTCGGCTCCTGCGGGCGTATCAGGTCGCGTACCTCGCGCTCGGCCATTTCCAGCGTCACCGGCTGCGCGTTGAGTTTGCTGTGCGCCAGCAGGCGATTGATGGCGCCCTCCAGATCGCGGCCGTTATGGGTAATGGTTCGCGCGAGATAATCCAGCACCGGCGGCGGCACGTCGAAGCTCGAATGATGCGCCCGGGCGGCAGCGACCCGCGACTTCAAAATCCCAAGACGCAATTCCTCGCCAAGCGACGCCATCTCGACCACCAGGCCACCGGCGAGACGCGAACGCACGCGGTCATCGAGGCTCTCGAGATCGGAAGGCGGACGGTCGGCTGCGATCACGACCTGGCGGCCGGCATCGATCAGCGCATTCAGGGTGTGACAGAATTCCGCCTGGGTCGATTTGCCCTGCAGGAATTGCAGGTCGTCGATCACAAGCACGTCGATGCCACGCAACGCTTCCTTGAACGCCAGCGCGGTCTGCGTTTTCAGCGCCGCGACAAAGCCGTACATGAACTTCTCGGCGGTGAGGTAAAGCACCTTGCGTTCGCTGCCCGAATTGCCGGCCCATGTCACGGCCTGCAGCAAATGGGTCTTGCCGAGGCCGACGCCGGCGTGGACGTAGAGCGGATTGAACATCACGGGATCTCCGCGCCGGCCTTCCGCCACCTGCCGCGCCGCGGCGTGCGCCAGTGTATTGGAACGGCCGATGACAAACGTTCCGAAGGTCAGGCGCGGATCCAACGGCGATCCCCCGAGTGCGTCATGACTGGCCGATACCGGGGCGATCGCGGTGGCGCGCAGCTCAGGCGCGGGGCGGCCGTCGGGCCGCTCGGCGCGGCGCTGATCGGGCGGGATGGGAGCCTCCTTGGGGGGCGCCACGGCTCGCATCGGCGTCCGCACCGTGAGATCGATCCGGTGCACTTCCGGCATCTCGGCCTGCCAGCAGGTGAGAACGCGTTCGGCATAGTGCGCTTGAATCCAGCTCTTGAGAAACCGCGTCGGGACCGAAAGACGCACGCTCTCCTGCTCGACGCTTTCCAGGTCCATTCGAGCAAACCAACTGGTGTAAACGTCCTCGCCGACGCTCGAGCGCAACCGGCCTTTGACGCGTGACCAGCGATCCTGTTCGATATTTGTCATCGTCTGAATACTTTTCGAAAAAGAGTAATGGGCATGGCGAAAACGCGGAGCGGGTTTGTCGCCCGACCTGACTTCAAGCGAACGCTTCATCTTCAGGCATAGACCCGCCGGTCGGCGAAAACGCCGCGGTCAGATCATCACTTGGAAGAGATGCGTTCGCGAGGTCAGTGCGTACTGGAGGGCGTGTCCGGAGCTCGCGCGGGTGGCCGTGTGCTGGAAGGATCAAGGGCGTCCAAAACGCCATCGCTTGAATCTGGAACTTGAACGAATACCGTGCTGATTCCGTAAAGCATGCAACCTCCCCATCTCGCCACGGTCACCCACGGCAAGTTGTCATTCCCACGTCTATTTCAAATTCAGCCGCCAACGCCCCGAAGATCAAAACCGTTCAGTGTTCATACCGCTTCAGCCAGACTGCTCGTTTTGCTCTGCCCACTTGCTTTGCCTTCCACGCGCTTCCCGGTTTCCTGTAAGTGTGGTCGTTATTAAGACAACGAGTAACGAACGCCCCGCCTGACAAATTTCGACACAGAACCACACTCCTCATATCGCTATGAGGTCGAACCCGACAATCGCTTGGAGAGCCTCGCCAACGCGCACACCGCCGCCGATTTGCACGTCCGCCCCGTTCCTTTAACCGCGCTGGTCTCAAGAGCGGCAGGCGCCGCGAACGCTCTTAGAGATACAGCATGCCTTATTTCCCGCAACGAAAATGATTCAACATTGCCGCGCTTGAAAACCAGTTCGCCTCGCCAAACCAGCCAAAGCGTTTCGACGACACTGGCAACGTTTTGAATCTGTGCACAGATTCGAAACCTCCAACGACTGTGACATTTCTGACAACGGCGCCAAATAAATTCATAAATCGGTCACGCTTGAATATGGCGGAAAGCAATTTTCGAACAACTCTTCGCCACTATGCTGATAAGTGACTACGCAAGCGTGTTTTTTTTTGCTCGTTGGAACAGGGTAACCCTGCAGCGTTCCTCGATGCATCGCACTGAGCGCAGTTGCAATTTCAAAACTGAGCCCGATCAACGTCCGCCCTCTATTGCGCGGATGCTATCTCAGAGTGCGCGCGCGCCAATCGCAACGCGATGCCTAGCTGCTCTCAGCTCGACACAGTAAAAATACGGTCACGCAAAAATACGGTGACGCAAAAATATCGTGACGCAAAAATACGGCGACCGAAAAATCCTGCAGGCAAAAATTCGCGGGCTTCGTTTCGGCAGCGAGCAACCATGAAGGTAAGCAATCCTGAAAGCAAAAAGCCCGGCTGTGCCGGGCTTTCTCACGAAATCATTTTCGTCCAATTCATTTCGCCAGCTTGGCGATCTGGTGAGCGAGGCGTGAAACCTTTCGGCTCGCATTGTTCCTGTGAATGATGTTGCGCTGAGCTGCTTGCATCAATTCAGGCTCGGCCCGCGCCATCGCCTTCACTGCAGCATCGCGGTCGCCGCTCTTGATTGCCTCTTCGACCGTGCGAACCGCGCCGCGCATCTGGGTGCGGCGTGACTTGTTGATGATGGTGCGGCGGGCAATCTTGCGCGTCGCCTTCTTGGCGGAAGTAGTGTTGGCCATGTTCTCAAATATCCTTCGGCGGTGACCGATCGGCCATGTGGTCGGGCCTAAGCGCGCCGGCCGTCCAAACGCGTGATCGATGATATCGTGTATTCGGGTGTCTCTTTAAGGCGCCATTCCCTGCAAGCAATAATGCTGTAGACAATCATGCTGAGACGACGGCGCCGCTCAAAGAACTGCGGCGGCGGGATTGCGCCCGCCGCCATTGGCGCCCTTATAGAGGCGACCCATTGCAGCGTCAACGCTTACGGGGCAGGCTTGCAAGCTCGAACGCCGCCCAGAAAAGCTGATAAGGTGCTGACGAGGTTGGATTTCCTGACTTACCCGGTAATCGCCCGGGCATTTCGACCGGCAGCGGTGTAAGGTGGCGCATGATCCGCGGTATTTTCCGACTTTTCGGGCTCTTGCTGCTGGCCGGCGGATTTGTCTTCATGGTCTATGACGGGGCGCGCTGGGTGGCCGACCAGACCTTACGGTTTACCCGGTTCGGTCAATTCTGGAACGATATCCACCAATCCAGTCAGCAGGCGTTCCGGAGCTGGGTGGAGGGCCATGCGCCTTGGCTCTGGGGCAGCATCGTGAAGCTGGTGCTGGACCAGCCGGTTTTCGTAGTCATGGGCCTGTTGGGCATCGTGCTGATGCTGCTGTTCCGGCCGCGCAAGCCGCTCATCGGCTATTCGCGGAACTGAGGAGGCGGCTCCGTCGAGCTGCCTGTAACAGGGCTGCCGTGAGCTGCGTAGATGCTTATATTGAAGACACTCTCATTTCAGGACACTCCTTGAACGTGTGATCCGAACCCATCCGCCAGGAGGCAATCGATGTTGTTCATGCGCAAAACCACTGCACTACCGAGCGCCTCCGAAGCGCTGCCGGGCCGTGCGCATCCGATCCCCACTGCCGAGCGTCATTTCGTAAACGGGCGTCAGTTGCAGCCGCCTTATCCGCAAGGTCTGGAGCAAGCGGTGTTCGGGCTGGGCTGCTTCTGGGGCGCGGAGCGAAAATTCTGGGAACTCGGCGATGGCATCTTTACCACCGCGGTTGGTTACGCCGGCGGTCATACCGCCAACCCGACCTACGAGGAGGTGTGCTCCGGCCGTACCGGCCATACCGAAGCGGTGCTGGTGGTGTTCGACCCCAAGAAGATCTCCTACGATCAGTTGCTCAAGACCTTCTGGGAAAGCCACAATCCGACCCAGGGAATGCGTCAGGGCAATGACGTCGGCACCCAGTATCGTTCCGCGATCTACACGTTCAGCGAGGCGCAGCGCAAAGCCGCCGAAAGCTCGAAGGACGTCTACCAGAAGGCATTAACGGCAAAGCGGCTGGGCTCCATCACCACCGAGATTGCGCCAGCCGGTGAATTCTATTTTGCCGAGGACTATCACCAGCAATATCTGGCGAAGAATCCGGCCGGCTATTGCGGGCTTGGCGGCACCGGCGTGTCGTGTCCGATCGGCGTTGGCGTTAGCGCGTGATCGCTCCTCGCATCATGCGGAAAGCCGATTCGTTCGACCTTCCGCGTGGCGCCCCCGGGTAACGCCGCCGCTCGCTGATCGCTCTGTTCAACTGCTTCATTTCAACTGCTTCATTTCAAATGATTGGCAAAGAAGCCGAGGCTGCGCGGCCAAGCGATCTCGGCGCTGGCCTTGTCGTAGCTCGCCCGTTCATCGCAGTGGAATCCGTGTTGCGCGCCCGGATAGAGATGGATTTCCACCTCGGGCCGCTTGGCTCTGATGATCTCTACATCACTGAGCGGAATGCCGGCATCTTTCTCGCCGAAATGAAGCTGGGTCGGCACTTTGGGCTTGTCGTCCGCGAAGCGCACGATGGCGCCGCCGTAATAACCGACTGCCGCCGACAGGCCTGACAATTTGGTTGCCGCGGCGTAGGCAACGCTGCCGCCGAGGCAAAAGCCGATGATGCCGACCGGCCCGAGTTCTTTGACGGCATCGATTGCGGCCTGGGTGTCGCGCAGCATCGCCGTCCCGTCAGGGTTGGCCACGAACTTGCGTGCCACCGCGATTTCGTCGGGTGAATAGCCGGAAGTGAAATTGGGTTCGATGCGATCGAAGATCGAAGGCGCGATCGCGACATAGCCTTCGCCGGCGAGACGGTCACATACCGCGCGGATGTGGTGATTGACGCCAAAAATCTCCTGGATCACCACGATAGCCGCCTTGGGCACAGTGGTGGGATCGGCGCGATAGCCGCCGAGTTGGAAATCATCCGAAGCCGTCAGCTTGATGTCTTTTCCCACTGGTCAGTCGTTCCGTTGTTTGAGAGTCTACAGTTGCCAATGAAGTTGAGCGAAGAGTCTGCTGTCCGTTATTGCCACATCCAGTTGTGGCCCCAGTCGGCCTTCCAGCCGGTCAATCTGCCCTTGCGGAATTGCAGGAACAGCCGATCGTGGTGGTTTAGCAATCCGCTACCACCGATGTTGCGGAACGCGAGATAGATTTCGTCGCCGGCCCGGCCGCTGATGTAGCTGAGCGGTTGTCCAAGTGCTCTCGAGACGCCTTCCACATCCATTCCGAACACCAAAGGCGTCGTGTTCGACAGCGTTGCCGTGAAGGATGGATTGCGCGGCATCGTGTTCGCCGCCGATTGCTGCGCAGTGGCAGGCTCAAGGGCGAGCGAAGCTGCCAACAGACAAAGTCCAACCGCGAAGCGGCTCATGACTGCGCCAGCTTTTCCGAATGGCGCGGCAGGTTCTCAAGAAACGGCAGCACCGTCTCGACGAACGCCTGCGGCTGGTCAATGTTGACCGCATGCCCCGCGGCCGGAATGATGACCTTCTTCGCACCGGGGATTTTTGTCGCCATATAGTCCGAAGCGGCGAGAAACGGCTCGTCATCGGCGCCGACCACGACCAGAGTGGGTACTGTGATGCCGGGCAAGGACTCGATCACACGGGCGTCGCGTTGGGCCAGCATGCCGCGGGCGGCGCGCGCCAGACCCGAAGCGTCGCGATGGCTGACGCTCGAGCGCTCACGGCTCAGGGACTGCAGCACCGCTAGTCCTTCGCGCTCGAAGCGGTCGCCGGTTTCATGCGCCCGCTTGTTCCAGGCGTCGCGCGCTCCGTCCTTCTTGAATCCCGGTCCGGTATCGATGATCAGAAGCGCGCGCACGCGTTCAGGGTAGGCGCGGTAAAAGGCAAGCGACATGTAACCGCCCAGCGAAAGTCCGCCGACGATGGCGCTCTCGGCCCCGATTTCGTCCAGCAGTGCGGCCATGTCGGCAACGGTCAGCGCCTCGCTATAGGCCGCGGGGTCGTCGGGGTAATCGGACTGGCCGTGGCCCCGCATGTCCCACAAGACAAGCTGGTGATGCTGCGACAACGCCTCGATCTGGCCCTTCCACATCGCCGATGTCGAGGAATAACCGTGGGTTAGCAGCAGCGCGGGCCCGCTGCCATGGACCTCGTAGTGAAGTTTTACCCCGTCGCGGTCGAGTTTCGGCATTACGAGTCCTTGGGCGTTTTGGCGATCTCCGAAACAGCCTTTTGGCACGTTCTCGACCGCGATCCAACGACCGAAGGGAATGCCAGCCCGAACCAGCATCGATCCGTTGCCCCGCAACGCACAACGTACATGTCGTAATTTTATTCTGTCCATCGATTCCGGCATTGCCTCCAGATTGGAACGCGATCATTCTCGCCGCCAAGGTCGGCACCGGTCCGGTGGGTGTCAGCCATTCTATAAAGTGAGTTGCCGCCGTAAGTGGCATCATGCACCGGCAGGGGAAGAGATCATGCCTAATCTCAACATCAATGGACGGAGTATGTCCGTCGAGGCGGCTCCCGATACGCCGCTGCTCTGGGCCATCCGCGAGCAATTGCAGATGACCGGCACAAAATTCGGCTGCGGCGCCGGCTTGTGCGGCGCCTGCACGGTTCACGTCAACGGTGAAGCGGTGCGCTCCTGCCAGACTTCGTTGAGCGAGGTCAGTGGCAAAAAGATCACCACCATCGAAGGCCTCAGCGCGAAGAACGACCATCCGTTGCAGAAGGCATGGATCGCCGAGCAAGTCCCGCAATGCGGCTACTGCCAGTCCGGGCAGATCATGCAGGCGGCGGCGCTGCTCGCCAAGAACGCCAACCCAACCAAGGAAGAAGTGGTGGCGCATATGGACGGCAATCTGTGCCGTTGCATGACCTATTCGCGCATTCAGAAGGCGATCATGCGCGCGGCATCCGAAATGCGCACCGCCTCCACCGGAACCGAGCGGAGGGCAACATGAATACGCACGTGAAAATCACCAGCGATATCGAGTCCGCCGATCTCAGCCGCCGCTCGTTCCTCGTTGGCACCGCCGCCACAGGCCTCGCACTCGGCTATTCCGGCGTCCCCGGCATGCTCGGCTCCGACCAGGCGTTCGCCGCAACAAGTAATTTCGATCCGAGCGTCTGGTATTCCATCGCGCCGGACGGGATTGTCACCGTCACCTGCGGCAAGGCCGACATGGGCCAGCACATAGCTTCCACCATGGCGCAGATCATCTGCGAGGAGCTCGGCGCCAACTGGAAGGACATGCGAGTTCAGCTTGCCTCCAACGATCCGAAGTTCAACGATCCCGTGCTCGGCGCGCAGATCACCGGCGGCAGCTGGAGCACCATGATGAACTTTGACGCGATGAGCCGCGCGGGCGCCGCGGGGCGGATGGCATTGGCGGATGCGGCGGCTACCGCGATGGGCGTGCCCAAGGACGAACTGGTCATCAGGAATTCCTCGATTTCCCATCCGAAATCGAAGAAGTCGATGACGTTCGCCGAGATCGTCAAAAGCGGCAAGATCACCAAGACATTCACGCCCGATGAACTCAAGGCGATTAACCTGAAGACCCCCGATCAGTACACCATGATCGGCGTTTCGGTGCCGCAGCTCGATATACCGTCCAAAACCAATGGGTCGGCCAAATACGGCATCGACGTCACGCTGCCGGGCATGGTGTACGGCAAGCCGATCACTCCGCCGGTGCGTTATGGCGCTATCGTCAAATCGGTCGATGACAGCGAGGCGAAAAAGGTGCCGGGCTTCATCAAAGCCGTCATCCTCGACGACAAGACAGGCACCACCACGGGCTGGGTAGTGGCGGTTGCCAACACCTATGCCAACGCCCGCAAAGCAGCCGATGCGTTGAAGGTCAGCTATGATGGCGGACCGAACGCCAAGCTGTCGAGCGAGTCGCTGCTTAACGAGGCAAAGCGGTTGCAATCGCTCGATGATTCCGGCCTGTTTTTCGTCAAGGACGGCGACACGGCAGCGGCGTTCGGTAGCGCGGCCAAGGTGCTGGAGGCGGAATACACCACCAGCATCAACATCCATGCACCGCTCGAGCCGATGAACGCCACCGCGCAACTTCAGGGCGACATCTGGCACATCTATTCCGGAAACCAGTTCGCGACGCGTTCCGGGGCGATCGCGGCGGCGGCTGCCGGGGTCGATCCCAAGTTCGTTGTGATGCACCAGATGTGGCTGGGCGGCGGCTTCGGCCGGCGTCTTGACGCGGACATGATGGTGCCGGCGGTGCAGGCGGCCAAGGCCGTCGGCAAACCGGTCAAGGTCATCTATTCGCGCGAAAACGACATGACCATGGACTTCTCGCGTCCGCTGACGTTCCAGAAGATCAAGGCAGGTCTGGACGGCGACGGCAAACTGATCGCGATGAATCACGACGTGGTCAGCGCATGGCCGACCAAGCGCTGGGGAATTCCAGATTTCCTCACGCCTTCGGTCGACAAGAAAGGCGGTCTCGACGGGTTCACCGTCAACGGGGCTGACTTCTTCTACACCGTGCCCAATCACAACGTCCGCGCCATCCTCAACGAGATGGCGCACAACGCCACTCCGTCGGGCCAACTGCGGTCGGTCGCGCCGGGCTGGACCTTCTGGGCTGTCGAAAGCATGGTCGACGAACTTGCACATGCGGTCGGCAAGGATCCGGCGCAGTACCGGATCGACATGCTCGATGGCAAGGGCGCCAATGCCGGCGGCGCGCAACGGTTGCGCAATACGCTGCTGGCCGCGATGGGCATGTCGGGCTACGGCACCAAGCAATTGCCGAAAGGCGAGGGCATGGGCGTGGCCTGCGTTTCGTCGCAGGAAAGGGCGAGCGCAAGTTGGACCGCTTGCGTTGCGCATGTCGCGGTGGCGCCGAGCGGCGAGGTCAAGGTCAAGAAGCTGACCGTGGCCACCGACGTCGGCACCCAGGTGCATCCCGACAACATCCGTGCCCAGGTCGAGGGCGCGGCGTTGTGGGGGCTTTCTCTCGCGATGTACGAGAAGGCTACGCTGAAGGACGGCGGCATCGAGCAGACCAACTTCGACAGCTACACGCCGCTCAGGATGAGTCAGGTGCCGGAAGTCGCCATCAGCGTCATTTCCAATGGCGAAAAAGCGACCGGCGTCGGTGAGCCTGCCGTTACGGTGATCGCGCCCGCGATCGGCAACGCGATCTTCAATGCCTGTGGCGCTCGCGTGCGCTCGCTGCCGATCACGGCGCAGGCCGTCAAGGAATCGATGAAGGCCTAAAGGGCATCGCAGTCAGGCGATAACAAAAACCCGCCGGAGGCTTGGCTTCCGGCGGATTTTTTTCGCGCTGCAATCATTGCTCTCCCGACCACGTCCAGTTATGAGCCGGCCGCAATGCCGGACGATTCGTTCAAATTTTACGGACCAAAATCCCCAGCCATTCATCATGCCCCTTAATCTCAAGGGAATGCCTGTTGGGGCAATGTCGGCGCTCGGCCGCTTCAATCCCGCCGACGAGGATTCATGACAGCCTTAGCCACCCAGACTTCCCCCAAACGCCGGCTGCTGCTGGCTTCGGACCGGAGCGATCACAGCAGCGAACTGGTCCGCATTCTGCAGACCGTGGGCGAAGTCGATACTATCGCGACATCGGATATTCCCGATGCTCCCGGTGACGATTTCTCCGGGATCGTGGTCGATATCAATCTGCGTTCTCCCGAGAGCGTGCAGCAGGTTCGTAACAAACTTCGTGGTGACGCATACCGTTCGCTGCCGCGGCTGTTCGTTCTGGCCGATGCGCTTCACCACGGATCGATGCAGGCCTGGGCTTTGGGCGCGACCGATACGATTTCGCGGCCGTTCGATTCCGCAGGCATTCTGCAGCGCATCCGCTCCGCTTTTCCGGATACCGTCAACTTCGATGCCAGCGGCAGCGGCAAGGCGCTGAACAAGGGCATCGCTGCCGCCCAGGCGGTGATGGTCAAGATATTCGAGAAACTCCCGGCAGGAGTTCCGCTTACATTCGGCGACATCATGGAGGCCGAAAACAAGATTCTCCAGGCCGTCAAGAAAACCTCGTTGCGAGAATGGCTGACCACCGTCGGCCGGCATCACAGCGAGACCTATCGTCACTGTCTCTTTGTCACCGGTTTCGCTGTCGCGTTCGCGCAACATCTCGGCATGCGCGAAGACGACCAGCGGCGCATGGTTCGCGCCGCCCTCCTGCACGACGTCGGCAAGGCATTCGTACCGGTGGCCATCCTGGACAAGCCGGGAAAGCTCACCGATGAGGAAATGCGCGTGATGCAGATGCATCCGCGTCTGGGCTATGACGCGCTCGCGGCGGAAGGGGGCTTTCCGCCCGAGATGCTGGATGTCGTCCTGCATCATCACGAAATGCTCGACGGAACCGGATATCCCAACGGCTTGAACGGCGATCAGATCAGCGACATCGTCCGCCTGACAACTATCGTGGACATCCATTCGGCGCTTATCGAGCACCGCAGCTACCGTGTGCCCTATACCCACGAAAGAGCATTTGCGATCATGGAAGGAATGGGCGGCAAGCTCGACAAGCATTTGCTGCAGGCTTTCCGCCCGGTCGCATTGGGAAATTATTGATTGGCGGCCAGCCAAACGCTTGACCCTTCATCCACCGCAATCGTCATCCACGCGCCGACCGCGAGCGCAAGCAAAGCCACGACAACGAGCGACTTGCTCCAGATGCGCCGGCGAAAGAACCTGGGTCGCCAGCATGAAGCGCAGGCGTTGGGATGACGATGGTTCTCCTTACCACGGTTAGCCCAGCATCTTTCTCAATTCCGCTTTGGCGACCTTCTCCAACGTCGAACGCGGCATCTCGTCGACAAAACGGATCTCGCGCGGCACTTTGAAGTCCGCCAGCGCCTTGCGGCAGGCGCTCATGACGTTGTCGTGCAGGTCCTTTGGCGCGCGCTCGACGCCAGCGGCCGGAATG
The DNA here is from genome assembly GCA_005884855.1 of Alphaproteobacteria bacterium. GTDB lineage: Bacteria > Pseudomonadota > Alphaproteobacteria > Rhizobiales > Xanthobacteraceae > Bradyrhizobium. The sequence goes on from VAZS01000373.1 coordinate 12,480, forward strand.
ATGAAAACCACCGGCACTTCGTCGAGCATCGGATGCTTCTTTGCCACCACAGCCGCCTCGCGCACTCCGGGGACCACCGCGATCACCTGCTCGATCTCGGAAGCCGCGACGTTTTCGCCGCCGACCTTGAGCATGTCCTTGGCGCGGTCGCCGAATTTCATAAAGCCGTCTTCGAGCAGGGTGACGCGGTCTCCGGTCACGAAATAGCCGTGCTCGTCGAAACTCTCGCCTGTGGCTTTCTCGTTATGGAGATATTCCTTGAACAGCGACAGCCCGGGAATGCCCTTGATCAGGAGATTGCCGGTGCCGCCGGGCGCCGTTGGCGAGCCGTCATCATTGGTCACGCGGATCGAATATTCCGCGGCGGCGCGGCCGATCGACATCGGCGAGTTCGGCTGGTCGACCTCGCCGACGATGCCGTGGGTGATGGTCTCGGTCATGCCCCACCAGCCGATGATCTTGATGCCGAATGCGGAAAATGCGGGCGGCTCGCATACCGCCGCCCCCCAAAGCCGGAATTTGTGCTGCTTGGGGATCTCATGGTCGAGCAGCGCCTTCATGCAAAACGGAATGGTTGAAGTCCAGGTGCTGCCATGCTCGGCGGCGACGTTCCAGAACCGGCTGGCGGAAAACCGCGGCTGGATCACGCAAGTTGCGCCCACCCAGAGGCTCGCCAGCATCGAATACGCCAGCGCGTTGGTATGAAACAGCGGCAGGTAAGTCTGATGCACGTCCTCTTGATGCAAATCCTCGTGCGCCGCGTTGACCTTGCCGCCCCAAAGCGCATTGGCATGGGTCCACAACACCGCCTTCGGGCGCGACGTGGTGCCCGAAGTATATTGCACGCTGCAGGGAGCCGACGGGTCGATGGAGCGTCGCGGCCGGTCGGCGCTGTCGCCGAACAGGCTCTCGAAGCTGTCACCATGCTGGGGTTTGCCACCCTGCGCGGGCGCTGCTCCTGCATCATGCGAAATCACCGCAAGCCAGCGCAGGTTGCGGCAATGCGCCGAGATGGTTTCGGCATAGGCCGGTTGCGTAATCGCGGCGACCGCGCCGCAATGATCTGCGAAATATTCCATTTCCGCCGGCGCCGAGCGGGTATTGGTCGTCACCGCGATGGCGCCAAGTTCGACGCATGCGAACCAGGCGAGCATCGCCTCCACGCAATTATCCAGATGGATCAGGAGAAACTCGCCCGGTTTCACGCCGCGCGCTTTGAGCCCCGCCGCCAGCGCGCCGACGCGCTCATGGAATTCGCCGTAGGTCCAGGCCTTGGCCGGCGCATCGAATGGCGCCCAGACCAGGAAAGGGTGTTCGCGGCGGCTCTGCGAACGCATCCGCAGCAGCGATGGCACGTCCATCCCGGCAAACGGTCCGACGATGCCCGGCGCTGCCTCTGAATTCGACATTTATCCTCCCCGCAGCGTCGGCGGCTGCTTTGACAGTTTCTTGAGCGCAGTTTT
>VAZS01000167.1 GCA_005884855.1 Alphaproteobacteria bacterium
ATGCCCGATCCGCAGCAGGTTCTCAAGCACTACTCGAGGCTGCCGCGTCGCCTGCAAGGTCTGCGACAGGATCACATAGTCAAAAGCGTCGTCAGGATAATTCACCAGGTCGGTGTCGGCATCGCCCTGCACCACTGCCAAGCCCTTGGCGACACAGCGGTTGACGCCCTCACGCGACAGTTCGATCCCGCGCCCGTCGATCCCGCGGGATTCCAATAGTTGCAGCAGGTCACCGTCGCCGCAGCCAACGTCGAGCACTTTCGATCCGCGCTCCACCATCTCGGCCAGCAGCAGGTGATCGCCGCGATAGTGACCGGTGTCGGGCCGTACGACGCCGTTAAGCGGCAGGACCTCTTGCTGGATGCTCATGCGGGTTGCCCGAGGCCCCGCGCCTTGCCCGCCGATTGCAGGAAGGCACGGGAGATGTCGAAGAACTCGGAAACTTCCAGCAGGAAGGCATCATGACCGCGGTCGGTCTCGATTTCGGCAAACGACACCCGAGCGCTGGAGGCGTTGAGCGCATGCACGAGCGCGCGCGACTCCGAGGTCGGAAATAGCCAATCGCTGGTGAACGACACAACGCAGAACCGGGTCTGGATACCTCGGAACGCCTGCGCGAGCACTCCGTTGTGATCGGCGGCAATGTCGAAATAGTCCATCGCCCGTGTCAGGTACAGATAGCTGTTGGCGTCGAACCGCTCGACAAACGACGAGCCCTGATAGCGCAAATAACTCTCGACCTGGAAATCGGCATCGAAGGAGAACGTCGGCAGTTCGCGATCCTGCATCCGCCGTCCAAACTTACGGTGCAAAGCTGCGTCGGACAGATAGGTGATGTGCGCGGCCATCCGCGCGACACCGAGGCCACGATGCGGAGTAGTGCCTTTTTCGAAGTAGCGCCCGTTGTGCCAGTCCGGGTCTGCCATCACTGCCTGGCGGCCGAGTTCGTGAAAGGCGATGTTCTGCGCCGAATGGCGCGTGCTGCAGGCAATCGCCAGCGTCGAGAACACGCGTTGCGGATAGGCCGCCGTCCACTGCAGCGCCTGCATGCCGCCCATCGAGCCACCGACCACGCAAAACAGCGTCTCGATCCCTAAGCGATCCAACAGCATGGCCTGCGCGCGCACCATGTCTGGAATGGTGATGATCGGAAAATCCAGCCCCCACAGTTTGCCTGTGGCGGGATTGGTCGAGGCCGGCCCGGTCGAGCCCATGCAGCCGCCGATCACGTTAGGACTGATAATGAAGTAGTTGTCGGTGTCGAGCGGACGGCCGGGACCGACCATCGTTTCCCACCAGCCCGGCTTGCCCGTGACCGGATGAATGTTGGCAACATGCTGATCGCCCGTGAGAGCATGGCAGACCAGAATCGCGTTGGAGCGATTGGCGTTGAGTTCGCCATAGGTCTGGTAAGCGATCTGGAACGGCTTGAGGTCGATGCCGCAATCGAGCGCCAGCGGCTGATCCATGCCGAACAACGCAAGCTGCGAACTGGGACGGTCTGCCTCGTGCGACCGCTCATCGGTATGGATCGCTGGACTTGGTATCGACTGCACGTTTACCATTTTGCTACCGACTCCTCAGGAGGTTCTCGAAACCGCCGCGGAAATCAGGCCATAAAAAACCCGGCCTGAACAAAAAGTTCGACCGGGATCACGTTGTCCCCGGCCTGTTTAGCGAGTTGTTTAACGTGGCTGCAAGCCGGCCGGCTCAAATGACCACGGAACGGATTAAATCTAGTCGGGCGCGGGCATTCCGTCAAGGCAAGCCACTGGTTAACGGCCGCCCCAATCGTCCGGGGCCAACGTACGTCAAGGTTTGCTTTGCATTTCGCTATCGTCTTTCCTAATCAATGCCATTGCATGCCGACGGCACGTATCCCCTCAGGATTCGAAGATGTCTCAACCGCCCCCCGCTCCGCCCTCGCTCGAGGTGCTGCGCCAAGAGATCGACGCCATTGACGAGCAGGTCCATCGCCTGCTGATGGCGCGCGGCGACATCATCGATCGACTGATACAGGTCAAGCAGACTCAGGAGATCGGCTCGGCGTTCCGCCCGGCGCGCGAGGCGGAAATGATGCGCCGGCTGGTGCAGCGTCATCGCGGAATCCTGCCGCTCGACACTGTCGAAAGCATCTGGCGAGTGATCATCTCCACCTTCACCTATGTGCAGGCGCCGTTTTCAGTACATGCCGACATTTCGCTCGGCGAATCCGCGATGCGGGATTCGGCGCGGTTTCATTTCGGCTTCACCGTTCCCTACGTCTCGCATTTCAGCGCGCCAGCAGCGGTCGGCGCAGTGGCGAAATCAAAGGGCGATCTGGCGCTGGTCTCGGCTACGTCCAGCCGTAATCCCTGGTGGGTCGCGCTCGAACCGCGCGGCGCGCCGAAGATCATCGCGCGGCTGCCCTTTATCGAGCGGGCCGATCATCCGGCGGCGCTGCCGGTGTTCGTGGTGTCGCGCGTCGCTGATAGCGCCATGGTGACCGAAGTCGAGATGTGGAGCGTGCGCGTGTCCGGCTGGAATGCCGAAATCGCCCGGGCGCTGTCGCCGCTGGCCGAAATCGTCGCGGTGCCGGATACTGCTTTCGACGGAGCTGCGCTATTGGCCTCGGTTGCGAGCCCAGCCAACCTCGAAAAGATCAAGACAGGGCTGATCGAGGCCGGCGCCTCGGTTCGCTCGTCGGCCCTCGTCGGCAGCCATGCAACGCGCTATACGGTGCCCCCGAACGGGGCCGCCAAATAGTCCCAGCCCGTTCCGATTTCCGGAGTTGAAGATGTCCCGACCCGTGCCGAATCCCGGCATTCTCGATATTGCGCCTTACACGCCCGGCAAGAGCCCGGTGCCGGAGCCAGGCCGCAAGGTGTTCAAGCTGTCGGCCAACGAGACGCCGTTCGGCCCTTCGCCGAAGGCAATCGAGGCCTACCAGCAGGCGGCCGCGCATCTGGAGGACTATCCGGAGGGCACTTCGCGCGTGCTGCGGCAGGCGATCGGCCGCGCCTTCGGGCTCGATCCCGATCGCATCATCTGCGGTGCCGGGTCCGACGAGATTCTCAATCTGCTGGCGCACACCTATCTGAGCCGCGGCGACGAGGCGATCAGCACCACTCACGGCTTTCTGGTGTACCCAATCGCCACCAAAGCGAACGGCGCCATCAATATCGTCGCACCCGAAACCAATTTCACCGCCGACGTCGATGCCATCCTGAAGCTGGTTTCGAGCCGAACCAAGCTGGTGTGGCTGGCAAACCCGAACAACCCGACCGGAACGTATCTGCCGTTCGACGAGGTCAAACGGCTGCGCGCCGGACTGCCTGCGCATGTGCTGCTGGTGCTCGATGCGGCGTATTCGGACTACGTCTCGCGCAACGACTACGAACTCGGCATTGAGCTGGTCGCCACCTCGGATAACACGGTGATGACCCACACTTTTTCGAAAATCCACGGGCTTGCGGCGCTGCGGATCGGCTGGATGTTCGGCCCGGCCCATATCGTGGATGCGGTGAACCGCATCCGCGGACCTTTTAACGTTTCGACGCCCGCGATGCTGGCGGCGGTCGCCGCGATCGAGGACACCCAGCACCAGCAGATGTCGAAAGCGCACACCGAGAAGTGGCGCAACTGGTTGACAGAGGAAGTGACAAAACTCGGTCTCATAGTGACGCCGAGCGTAGCGAATTTCATCCTGATCCACTTCCCGCTCGAGAAGGGCAGGACGTCGGCCGATGCGGACGCGTTCCTGACCAAACGGGGACTGGTTCTGCGCACGCTCCATAACTACGACCTGCCGCACGCCTTGCGCATGACCATCGGCACCGAAGAGGCCAATCGGCTCGTGGTCGATGGCTTGCGCGACTTCATGGCGCGCAAGTGAACGCGACGCCATTATTCAACAGAGTGGCGCTGATCGGGTTCGGACTGATCGGCGGCTCGATCGCGCGCGCCGCGCGCGAACAGGGACTAGCGGGCGAAATCGTCAGCACCGCGCGCTCGGCCAAGAGCCGCGACCGGATAAGGCAACTCAAAATCGTGGACCGCGTGGTGGAAACCAACGCGGAGGCCGCAACAGACGCCGATCTGGTGATCCTGTGCATTCCGGTCGGGGCCTGCGGCGCGGTCGCGGAGGAAATCGCAGGCAACCTGAAGCCGGGCGCGATCGTTTCCGACGTCGGCTCGGTCAAGGCCTCCGTGGTGCGGGACATGGCTCCGTACTTGCCGGCCACCACGCATTTTGTACCGGCGCATCCAGTGGCCGGTACCGAGCATTCCGGCCCCGATTCCGGGTTCGCCGAATTGTTCACCGATCGCTGGTGCATCCTGACGCCGCCCGATGGCAGTGATCCCGATGCCATCGAGAGAGTACGTGCATTCTGGGCCGCGCTCGGCGCCAAGGTCGAGATCATGACGCCGGATCACCACGATCTGGTGCTCGCGATCACCAGCCATCTGCCGCATCTGATCGCCTACACAATCGTTGGCACCGCGGACGAACTCGGGCAGGTGACCTCGTCAGAAGTGATGAAGTTCTCCGCCGGTGGCTTTCGCGACTTCACCCGTATCGCGGCTTCGGACCCGATCATGTGGCGGGACGTGTTCCTGGCCAATAAGGACGCCGTGCTGGAAATGCTCGGCACCTTCAACGAGGATCTTTCCAAGCTCACTCGCGCGATCCGGCGTGGGGACGGCGAGGCGTTGTTCGAGCACTTCAGCCGCACCCGCGCGATCCGCCGCGGGATCGTCGAGATCGGCCAGGACTCGGCGGTGCCCGATTTCGGGCGGCCGCACGCGCCATTGGGCAAGAAAGCGGAGTAGGCAGCGCCGTGCCTCTCGTCATTGCTTTGCAAGTCCACTCATCGCGGCAGCTAAAACAGCGGCGGGATCTGTCCTACGTTCAGAGGACCGAGAAACACCACGCCGTCGGCAAACCGCAGCGGAAATGCCCGGGCCTTTTTGCCCTCCAGCATCGCTTCCTTGCCAAGCGCATTGATGCCTGCGGCTACGCCAACATTGGCGTTTTGCTTCACCACCTTGCCCAGGCCGGGGACCGCACGATCCAGCGCGCCCAGAAGATTATTGATGTCCTGCGTCTTCACGCCCGGCGCGACACGGTCGAGCGTGGCCTGCGGCACTCCTTCATCCAGCATTTTTTCAATGCCGAGCGCCGGAATCACCTTCTCCAGTCCGGCCACCGTCATCTGCAATTCGCCGTCGAGACGTCCACGGGCGCTGAGCGAGAGAGTGCCGGCGGCTACCGCGAGGACGTCGCCCTGCGCAATTCGCGATTGCACGATCTCAAGATGTCCGCCCGCCGCCTGCAGTTCGCGAAACCGCTCAGGCCAGGGTTTTGGTGAAACATCGTTCAAACCGCTCAGCAACGTCCGCGCGTCCGCATCGAAGGCTTGCGCAAGCAGCGGATGCATCTCCTGCACGCTGCCCGATTCGATCTTCAGCGCGGTCTCGATGACCGGGTGATCGGGAGCGGAGGATTCGGCAAGACGGCCGTGCAGCTCGATGTGTTTGGCTTGCGCCAACGGCCTCAACATCGATCCATCGACGCGATTCACTTCGGGATCATCAAAAGTGATTGATGCCCGCTGCGGGATACCTGGCAAGCCCACCACGCTGGAGCGAGCCTTGCTCCAGTTTACCGACATTGAGGGCGAACCACCCCGTTCGGAGAGTGTGGCCGGCGCCCTGAATTCAGCGATCAGCAATTTCGGATCATAGACCTGCGCCACGACCAGGATCTCGCCGAGCTTGGCGGTGACCGGGCCCTGCGCCGCGGACTGCCCCGCGGTCTGCAGCCGGAGCGATACGCTGGCGCCGTCGCAGCGGACTTCAAGGCGGAACGGAAAGCCCGCCACAGAACGCCGGGCGCAATCGTAGACCCGGCCTGATTTCGCCTCCTGCCCGCGCCAAGCGTCGGCTGACACGTCAACTTGGGACGCGGCAAAGAACCAGAACGCGGTCCAGGCCAGGGCGGCGACCACAACCAGGGCTGGCGCAATGAAAAGCCGCCAAAGCGAACGCCGTTGGGACGTGAGGCTCATATCGGACATGCGGGGACCTTTGGCCAATGATTTTGTCAATTAAGCGGTGGTACCCGTCTTGATCAAGGGAGCCGCATTTTCATCGGTCGCAGATTTCTGCTAGGCCGTGCGCGCAATGCCAGCCAAAGTCCTGTCCGAAACGGAATTGTCCAAAGGGGATCTGTGGGTGTTCGGCTATGGGTCGCTGATGTGGCGGCCGGGTTTCGAATACATCGAGCAGGCCCCGGCGCGGCTTATCGGCGAGCATCGCGCGCTTTGCGTTTACTCATTCGTGCATCGTGGAACGCCGGAAAAGCCTGGCCTTGTGCTCGGCCTGGACCGCGGTGGCGCGTGCCGCGGCATCGCCTTCCGCGTGGCGGAGAAGCATCGCGCCTCTACCGTTGCATACTTGCGCGCCCGCGAACAGGTCACATCGGTGTACCGCGAGGTGACGCGGTCGGTGTGGCTGGAGAACGAGCCGCGCCAGCGCGTCAGCGCGCTGGCTTACGTGGTGGACCGAGGACATGTGCGCGTCGATGCTGCACGATGACAGGCCGTTGCATGTTCAGCCTCCACCCGAGGAGTAGATACGAATGAAGTGAGTTGGGCGGAGCGGTTCTACGCCTTCGCCGACGCCGAGCCCGGCACGCCGCCGAACAACTGCGCCTGCTCTCGCCGCGCGGCTTCGACCAGGCGGTTGGTGGCCTCCTCGATCACGGTTGAAACGCGCGCGATGAATTCACGGCGCGACAAACCCGGCGGCAGCGGATCGAGGAATTCAAGCACCAGCGTCCCCGGATAACGCATGAAAGTCCGGCGCGGCCAGAACAGCCCGGAATTGAGAGCAACCGGCAAGCAGGTCACGCCGCAATCGACGTAGATCTGCGCGACACCGGTTTTGTAGTGCGGCGGCGCGCTGACAGCAGTTCGCGTGCCCTCCGGAAAAATGATGAGTTGACGGCCGCGCCGCACTGCCTCACCTGCGCGGCGGGCCATCTGGAGCAACGAGCGGCCACCAGCACTCCGGTCGATCCCGATCATGTCCGACTTGATCAGATACCAGCCGAACAGCGGGATCCATTTTAGCTCGCTCTTTAGAATAAATAGCGGCTGATCGAAGAATTGCAGCAACGCAAACGTCTCCCACATCGACTGATGTTTAGATGCGACGATCAGTGGTCCGTTCGGGATTTTTTCAAGCCCGCGATATTCCACCTTAACGTTGCAGATCACGCGCAGCATCCAGATGCTGCTCCGTGCCCAATATCTCGCGATGTTCATGATGGCCCAGCGCGGCATTGCATAGGTTGGAATTCCAACCAGCATCCAAAACACCAGCACGAGATAGAACAGCACATTGTAGACCAGCGAACGCAAGAAAATCGAAATCATCCGAATACCCGATCAGTTGGCTTGAGCGGTGGCCGGTCGGCGCGGCAGCGATCCGGCTGGTTGCTCAGCAAGCTCCGGCATCAGATCGAGACCTGCGTCAGCCAGATGCACCCGCACCTCGGCTGCAACATATTTTATGTATTCAGATAACAACAGGCGCAGCGTCGCTGCACTTGTCCACCACGAATCGTCGCGCCATTTCTCGCCCACTACCGCGAATGGAATCAGGGTAGTGTCAGGCATCGCATGTGAAAATTCAACGATCGCCCGCGGCATGTGGTAATTCGATGTCACCACTATCAGCGACTTGAAGCCGCGCTCATTTGCCCAACGCCGCGTCTCGGCCGCGTTGCTGCGGGTATTGACTGCAGAGCGGTCGAGATCGACGCAGCAGCTCAGCAGCGACTGGCTGTCCGAGAGCGAGCGGGAAATATCGCTTGCCGCGCTGGCCGGATGCACGCCGGAGATCAACAGCCGCTTGCCATAGCCGCCGGCGAGCAATTCTATTGCATCCGAAACCCGCGATGCACCGCCAGTTAACACCACGATGCCATCGGCTCTAGCGGGCTCAGCCTCGGCGCCGCGCAGCTGCCACAAGA
>VAZS01000374.1 GCA_005884855.1 Alphaproteobacteria bacterium
CGCTGCAGGAGGCAACCCTCGTCCTCTCCACCATCATGCGTGAGTTCGTTCCGGAATTGGTCCCTGGATACAAGGTCTGGCCTGTCCTGAAGATAACAATCAGAGCTCAGAACGGATTGCCTATGCGGCTAAGGCTGAGAGCAAACGCGGAGTTCGCAAAGCCCGACACAGGGCGTGAGCGCGAGCGACTGACGAGTTAGCTTATTTAAACGCCGAGAACCGGCTCTCAAACGAATTGGCCTGCACGATTGGCTGGGAGCCGGCGACCAGAGCGTCTTTCGGTGAAGCCGCCGTTGCAATCGGCGTCTCGGGCTTCGGTGGTGGATGGGCGGCGGCTTGCTTGGTCTCCGGCTTTAACGGCTTCGCAGCCGAAGCTTCCGGGTGCGGCGAGGGTTCATTGCGTTTGGCCTCGATGACTTTCGGTCTCGCCGGGATCGGCTGCGCGCTGGCGGTCGTATCCCCACTGCCGCCGAGACCCACCTTGCGAGCCAGAGTGCTAAAGAATCCATCGGATTGCGCATTGGGAGCCGAGGCGGATGCAACCCGCGTAGCCGCCGTCGGGGCCGGTGTCATCGACGCCACCAGCGGTTCTTGCGGGGAAGTAACGGGGCCGCGCGGCGGATTAACCGTTGAAGGGATGGTGCCGGGCGCGCGGGAAAGCGCAATTAGCGACAGGCCCTGGCCTTCGCCGCCTTCAGATAATCCGGTAGAGCCCTCGGGCAGCTTGGCGGCGAACACCTTGTGCATGCCGCCATCGATGCCGGTATTCATGCGGGCGACCGGCGTGCCCTTTGAAATCAGTTTGGCGGTTTCGACCTGATCTTGCTGCTGCTTCTCGCGAACCGCCTCGGCGACTTCATCCGGGATGACATAGCCCGGGCATTTGGCCGCTGGGTCGAACACCGGATCCCGCTTGGCGTCAGGCGTCTTCGCGGCGTCGAACACGTATTTCTTTTCGCAGACATCGACCTTCGGCTCCTGCCGCGTCACTTCGAAATGATCGTAGCCTTCCTTGATCATCTTCCAGAACGGCATGTTCGGGTTGTTGCGATGTTTGGCCATGTTCAGCGGCGTCATCCGGAACGGATACGCCTGCAGTTGGAACGCGCGCTGTCCCCCAAAGAAGGACTCCCGGCCGAGCGAGTAGATTTGGGCGATCTGTTCGTCTGTCATGGCGTAGCAGCCGCGCGATGAGCAGTCGCCATGCACCATCAGCTGCGAGCCGGTGTGTCCCAGCGCCTTGTCGTAGGCATTGGGATAGCCGGTGTTGAACGAGAGGTAATAGGCCGATTGCGGGTTCATCTGGGCCGGCGAAATGGAATAGAAGCCTTCCGGGGCCTGGCGGTCGCCTTCGCGGACCTTGGGTCCGAGATCACCGGACCAGCGGCAAATCGGATAAGTCTTCAACAACGCGAAACGGCCGGAGCGGTCCTGCTTCCAGACCTCGAGCTCGGCCTCCTGTTTGAACAGCCGGACCAGCATCGGCGACTGCAGATCCATGTCCTTCTCGGTCATATCGGCTATGAGCTTAGGGGGGACCGGCTGGTTCGCCTTGGCATTGGACGCAAGCGAGATTTCGTCGCTGTTGCAGCCGGCCAGCAACACACCGCCGGCGAGCACGGTCGCTGTAAAGAGCGCGCGAACTACCGAGCCGAGAATCAATGCAAGCTCCCCACTCCACCGGCTTGTCGCACCCCAATATAGCGTCCAAGCCGTGAAGCCATTGACTAAAATACTACTCTTTGGCCCCCTTGGTCGCAAGCCGTGGCAGGCATCGCGGGCCGTAGCACCCCACCCATGGTCAACAGACGTTAAATATCTGTGTCTGGGCCTAATTGGGGCCGAAATCGTCATATTCTGAAAAGGTCGGGCGAAGCCTCACCAGGGCCCTTTGGCTGTGATTTTCCGCAGAAAACGCGGCCTCAGCTCAGCTTGCGTCCGATATCGAGGAATTTCTGCCGCCGCTGCTGGCGGATGGCATCCCGATCGAGGTTGCGCAGCTCGTCCATCGCTTGGGCAATGGCATCGCCGGTTACAGCGATCATGGCCTGCGGGTCGCGATGGGCTCCGCCAGAAGGCTCCCTGAGAATCGAATCGATGACGCCGAACCGCAGCATATCCTGCGCGGTGATCTTCATGCTGGTGGCGGCTTCCTGTGCCTTGGTGCCGTCGCGCCACAGGATCGAGGACGCCGCTTCGGGCGAAATAACGCTGTAGATGGCGTGCTCGAACATCAGCACGCGGTTCGCGGTCGTGATGGCAATGGCGCCGCCCGACATGCCTTCGCCGGTGATGATCGCGATGTTGGGCACACCGAGTGACAGGCAAGCATCCGTCGAACGTGCGATCGCCTCGGCCTGCCCGCGTTCCTCGGCTCCAATCCCAGGATAGGCCCCAGCGGAATCGACGATCGACAGCACGGGAATTCCAAATCGATCAGCCATCTCCATCAGCCGGACGGCCTTGCGGTAGCCCTCAGGGCGCGCCATGCCGAAATTGTGCTTGATGCGGGATTCCGTGGTGGCGCCCTTTTCCTGGCCGATTATGCAGATGCTCTCGCCGCGGAAGCGGCCGAAGCCTCCCATCAGCGCTTCGTCCTCGCCGAATTTGCGATCGCCGGCAAGCGGAGTGAATTCGGTGACCAGCGCATTGACGAAGTCGGTGAAGTGCGGCCGCTGCGGATGACGCGCCACCAGCATCTTCTGCCATGGCGTCAGATTGGCGTAGAGATCGCTCAGCGCTTGCGCCGCCTTGTCTTCAACACGAACGATCTCATCACCGATGTCGCTGCCGGTCGCGGCCAGAGCGCGCAGTTCATCGATCCTGGATTCAAGTTCGGCGACGGGTTTTTCGAAGTCGAGATAGGAGCGCATGTGATCCGGCATCAAACGGCTGTGAGACGGCTGTTTCCTGTGAGAAGGCGCCGAAGTCAAGGCGGCAGACCCGCCCTTACTTCTCGGCCAATGGATGCAGGTCGCGCACCAGGCTCTTCAGCCGCTCTTCCACGACATGGGTGTAAATCTGGGTTGTCGAGATATCCGTGTGGCCAAGCAGCGTCTGTACGATGCGCAAGTCGGCGCCGTTGTGCAAGAGATGGCTGGCAAATGCGTGACGTAGCACGTGCGGGCTGACCAGCCGCGGCGCCAGTCCCGCGGATGCCGCCAGTTCCTTCAGGTCGCGCGCGAAATGCTGCCGCGTCAAGTGTCCGCTCTCGCCAAACGAGGGAAACAGCCATTTCGAACTGCCTTCATGTTTTTTGCTGTCTGGCTTGAGTGCCTCGGTGGCCGCCAGGTAATCGGCCATGGCTTGCCGCGAAGTCTCGTTCAGGGGTACCAGCCGCTCCTTCTCGCCCTTGCCGCGCACCACGATCATGCGGGCGTCACGCCGGGCCGCCGAGCGCGGCAGCGCCATCAGTTCGGACACCCGCAAGCCGGTGGCGTAGAGCACTTCGAGCAGGCAATACAGCCTGATAGCACGAAGGCGCTGGGGCGCAGTCGCTTCCGCTTCGTCAATCAGGGCCTTGGCGTGCGCCAGCAGACGATCGACATCGGATATTGATAGTACTTTCGGCAGGCCTCGGCCGCGCTTCGGACCAGACAGGATCGCACCGGGGTCATCGCTGCGAATCCCTTCGTTCAGCAGGAACCGAAACAGATGCCGCATCGCCGATAACCGCCGAGCGACGCTGGACGACTTGAAGCCGCGCGCATCGAGATCGGCCAGATAGTCCCGCAACGCTTGCGTCTCGGCCCGGGCAAAGCTGTGGCCGCTACGCGCCAGAAACTCGGACAAATCCGTGAGGTCGCGGCGGTAAGCGTCAAGCGTATTGTCGCCCGCACCTTGTTCGGCCGCGAGCATGTCAAGGAACAGGTTGACGAGTTTGGCATCTGAGATCTTGGCGCGCATCCGCAAACCCCTGTGCCTATCTCTTGAGGAACTTGTCTGCAGGGATGGTGACGATCATTTCCCGCGGTTTCGGGCTGACGAAGTTCGCCAGCGTGAAAATCACGCCATAGAAGATCCCGCCGATCACAGCGAGGACCGTCAGAAAACGGAACAGGCTGGGCATGAGCAAGCCTCAGACGGCGAATTAACCATTGTGATGGTCGGGGACACTGGCCTGACTACGAACATGTTCGCCCCGCGCTTGCAAGAGTCTCTGGCAAGGGTATCGGCGGGGGTAGTATAGGAGAAGCGTAAGCAATTCCTGGAGCGCTTGAGCGAATTCGATGCCTGAGACAGCCTCATCGGCCGGCCCCATCGCATCCCCTGAGGCCGAAATCATGGCCGCGCTGGGGCCGCGCTCGGTCGTGCTGGTCGGCATGATGGGTGCCGGTAAATCCACGATCGGACGGCGGCTGTCGGCGCGGCTGCGGTTGCCGTTCCTCGATGCCGATACCGAAATCGAGGCGGCGGCCGGGATGTCGATATCGGATATATTCGAAAACCATGGCGAGCGGCATTTCAGGGATGGCGAGGCCCGGGTGATTGCCCGCCTCCTCGATAGCGGTCCAGCCGTGCTGGCTACCGGCGGCGGCGCCTTCATGCGTGAAGAGACCCGCAGCCGTATCACCGGCAAAGCGGTTTCGATCTGGCTCAAAGCCGACGCAGATACCATCATGAAGCGGGTCAAGCGCCGTGCCGACCGCCCGCTGCTGCAGACCGCCGATCCCACCGCCACTGTCGGGCGGCTGATCGGGGAACGCGAGCCGGTCTATCAGAACGCAGACATTACGATCTGGTCGCGCGAGGTGCCTCACGAAAAAATCGTGGATGAATGCATCGATGCCCTGCATGGGCTGCTCTGCGGCAGCTCCAGCAATGAAGCATCGAACAATGTGAGTCGCACCCAATGACGGCGCCGTTGAAACGTTCCGATTCCGTTACCGTCAATGTCGCGCTGGGCGAGCGCGCCTATGACATCGTGATAGGGCGCGACGTGCTGCAATCGCTGGGTCCGCGGATCGCCGCGTTGCGGCCGGGCGCGCGCACTGCCATTGTCACTGACCGCAATGTTGCAAAACACTGGCTGGAGAAAACCGAGGTCTCGCTGTCGCAATCCGGCATCGCCGCCACGCGCATCATTGTCGAAGAGGGCGAGGGCTCGAAAACCTATGCTGGGCTCGAACGGGTCAGCGAAGCCCTGATCTCGGCAAAGGTCGAGCGCAACGATCTGGTGATAGCGCTCGGCGGCGGTGTAGTCGGCGATCTCGCCGGATTCGCGGCGGCGATCTTGCGCCGCGGCGTCGATCTCGTGCAGGTCCCGACCTCTTTGTTGGCGCAGGTCGATTCGTCCGTCGGCGGCAAGACCGGTATCAATTCTCCGCAGGGAAAAAATCTGCTCGGTGCATTCCACCAGCCGGTGATGGTGATCGCCGACACAGCGGTGCTCGACACGCTGCCGCCGCGCCAGTTCCGCGCCGGCTACGCTGAAGTCGCCAAATATGGCGTGCTCGGCGATGAAGGATTCTTCAGCTGGTTGGAAGCTAATCACGCGGATGTTTTTGCAGGCGGGCGGGCGCGCGAACATGCCATTGCAACTTCCTGCCGCGCCAAGGCCGCGATCGTCGCACGCGATGAGCGCGAGACCGGCGACCGCGCGCTGCTCAATCTGGGCCATACCTTCGGCCATGCGCTGGAGGCCGCGACCGGCTTCTCCGACCGGCTGTTTCACGGTGAAGGTGTGGCCGTCGGGATGGTGCTCGCGGCTGAATTGTCGACAGAACTCGGGATGATCGGTCAATCCGAGGCGGACCGCGTCAGACGTCATCTTGCCGAAGTGGGTCTGCCGAGCCATGTGCAGGATATAGCGGGATGTGCCCAGGAGGGGCTTGGCGATGCCGACGCGCTGATGGCGCTGATGGCGCAGGACAAGAAGGTCAGGCGCGGCCGGCTCACTTTCATCCTATTAAAGGCTGTAGGCCGAGCCGTGGTTGCTCCCGACGTCGAGCCATCGCTGGTTCGTGATTTTCTGCAAACAAAACTACGAAAGATGAAGTGATCTTCACGTCATGGACTGGCTTACATTCTCGATCGTTATTGCCTGTCTGTTCTTCTCCGCCTTCTTTTCGGCGAGCGAGACCGCGCTGACCGGCGCATCGCGCGCCAGCATGCTGCGGCTCTCCAAGCAGGGCAATCGCGACGCCGGCGTGGTTTCCAGCCTGTTCGCGATGCGCGAGCGCATGATCGGCGCGCTGCTGCTGGGCAACAACATCGCCAACATCGGCGCGTCGGCGCTAGCGACGGGCATTTTCACGGCTTGGTTCGGCGAGGTCGGTGTGCTCTACGCCACCGGCGTGATGACGGTGCTGGTGGTGATCTTCGCCGAGGTGCTGCCGAAGACCATCGCCATCAATGCGCCTGATCGGGTGTCGCTGCTGGTTGCCCGTCCGATGAAAGTTATGGTGTACGTGCTGGGGCCGCTGCTCACGTTGATCGAGGCGATTGTCCGCGTGCTGATGCGTATTTTGGGAATCAGGATCGGGGCCAACCAGCCGATCTTGTCTCCAACCGAGCGTCTGCGCGGCGCGGTCGATTTGCTTCATCACGAGGGCAAGGTCGAAAAGCAGGATCGCGACATGTTCGGCGGTTTGCTGGACTTGCGCGAGCTTCAGGTCTCCGACGTGATGGTCCATCGCACCGAAATGGTGATGATCAATGCCGACCTGCCGCCGGAGGATCTGGTGCGCGAGGTGCTGGCCACGGAATACACACGCATTCCGCTGTGGCGCGAAAAACCGGAAAACATCATCGGCGTGCTGCACGCCAAGGATTTGTTGCGCGCGCTTCGCGCCGCCGAGGGCGATCCATCGCGGATCGATGTCTCGACGATCGCGCTGCCGCCGTGGTTCGTACCGGAGATGCGATCGGTGTCGGAGCAGCTCAAGGCGTTCCGCCGCCGCAAGACTCATTTCGCGCTTGTGGTCGACGAATACGGCGAAGTCGAAGGCATGGTGACGCTGGAGGATATTCTGGAGGAGATCGTCGGCGATATTTCCGACGAGCACGATATCGTGGTGGCCGGCGTGCGCGCGCAGCCGGACGGCTCGGTAGTGGTCGACGGCTCGGTGCCGATCCGCGATCTCAACCGCGCGATGGATTGGAATCTTCCCGATGAAGAGGCGACCACCATCGCCGGCCTGGTGATTCATGAGGCGCGCTCGATCCCGGAACGCGGCCAGAGTTTCACCTTCCATGGTTTCCGCTTTCGCGTTCTCCGCCGCGAGCGCAACCGCATCACCGCTTTGCGAATCGTGGCGGTGCCGCGCGAGTCGGAGCTCGAGGAGAAAAAGCCGAAACGGGCGGGCACGTCATTTTAGCTAAAGCTCAGCCAGCTTCACCCGGCGCTTCGGCCCTGATCGCCAGTGCGTGCACGGACCCTGCGAGTTCCCCTGCCAACGCCGCATTAATCATACGGTGACGCTCAATCCGGCTCTTCCCTTTGAAGGCTGGGGACACAATATAAAGCCTGAAATGCGTCTCGCCGCCGGGCCTGTGGCCGGCATGGCCTTCATGCAGATGTGATTCGTCGGTGACCTCGAGGCTCTCCGGCGTGAAAGCTTCGCGCAACTTGTTTGTGATAATATCCCTGGTGTTCATGGCGGCGGCAATACGTTCATGACCGGTTTTCGTCAATTGCCCATCGAGAGAGAACTATTCGCAATGTCAAGACTTGAAGCTTTGTGCGTTGCGTTGTCATAGTCAGCCATGCCGATCGATTCATCCAAATTCTTCGACTCCATTCGTATCAAGCCCAACAAGCTGAGTGCGAAGCAGCAGGCGCAGGCGCGCGAAGCCTCCGTGCTGTGCGAATGGCCGGACTGCAAAAACAAGGCGCCGCATCGTGCGCCCAAGGGCCGGGCCAACGACAAGGAGTACTGGCACTTCTGTCTCAATCACGTCCGCGAATACAACCAGTCCTATAATTTTTTCCAGGGCATGAACGCGGATGCGGTCGCGCGCTATCAGAAAGATGCCCTGACCGGTCATCGGCCGACCTGGAAGATGGGCGCCAACACCAGCTCGAAGAAGGGCAAGGGCAGCCCCGAAGCCGACCTGGAAGGGGCGTCCGATCCGTTCAGTATGTTTAGCGAGCTCAACGGGCGCGGCCGCTGGAGGCCGGGCCCCGGCGCCGAGGCCAAGGTCGAAACCCGAAAGGTGTTCAATGCAGAGCGCAAGGCGCTGCAGGTGATGGGGCTGGGCACCGATGCGACGCTGGAAACCGTGAAGGCGAAATACAAGGCGTTGGTCAAGCAGCATCATCCGGACGCCAATGGCGGCGACCGATCCACCGAGGATCGCCTGATCGAGATCATCAAGGCCTACAATTACCTCAAGACGGTGGTTCGCGCCGGCTGATCGCTACGCTTTGCTCAGTCGCTGGCTGCGGGCCGTTTCGGCGGCGGATCATCCAGGTGGCGAACGCGACGATCAGTGCACCGCCGATCACCGCGAGCATCCAGTAATGCTTGGCGAACCCGGTATGATGCGAAATTCCCGCATATTCGTGCAATGCGGACACCGCCACCACGCCAGGCAGCACATGCGCCGGCGCCCATAACAGGATCGCCGGGATGTTGACGGCGTAAAAGCGCAGAGGCCGCATCCCGAGCGCGCCTGCCGTGATCGGCACGAAGGCCCTGATCGGCGGCACGAAGCGCGCGAAAAACACCGCCGGCGCGCCGAAGCGGTGAAAGAACATCTCGCTCTGCGCGACCATGCGCGGGTAATGCGACATTGGCCAGGAGCTGAGGATGTTGCGCTTGGCGCGATGCCCGATCCAGAACGCCGATCCGTCTCCAAGCAGCGCTCCTGCGATCGCAGTCGCGAGCACCCATTCAAGCTTGAGCTCGCCCCCGGGCACGAGCGCGCTGAGCGCAAGGATAATGGTTGAACCGGGAATCACCGATCCCACCACCGGCACGGCCTCCAGCAGCGCGGCGAGAAACAACGTCAAATACGCCAGCCAGGCATTTGCCGAGACAAACGCGATCAGGGGATCGATGAATGAGGCCACAAGATTCCTGTTCCGGCGTTCCAGCTCTGCCACTTAACCGACATTAACTGCCCCATTGGGGCCGAAAGTGCCAACAACATTCCAAATGCGGCGGCGGAAAGGATGGCGTGATTCGCAGGGCAGCCTTTCAAAAAACGTAACCAGCCCCTATCTAGATGATAACGCAACGGAACTTTGATTGAGCCGCGGGCTTCTGCCAACGGTTGCTCTCTGATACGTTGCGACTAGCACACATCCGCAGCCACACCGCATATCTGGTTTCGGGAGCGCCCGGGACCTCGGAGGATTGATGACGACCGCCGCCATGACCAAAGTGCAGGAGCCCGCAGGCTTGCCCGATATGAAAGTGTCGGTGCGGCAGGTATTCGGCATCGACAGCGACCTCGAAGTGCCGGCCTATTCCGAAGTGGACCCGCATGTGCCGGACGTCGATTCGGATTACCGCTTCGATCGCGCCACTACTCTCGCCATTCTCGCCGGTTTTGCCAAAAACCGCCGCGTCATGGTCACCGGCTATCACGGCACCGGCAAGTCGACCCACATCGAACAGGTCGCGGCGCGGCTGAACTGGCCCTGCGTGCGCGTCAATCTCGACAGCCACATCAGCCGCATCGATTTGGTGGGCAAGGATTCCATCGTCGTCAAGGACGGCAAGCAGGTTACTGAATTTCGCGACGGCATTCTGCCGTGGGCGCTGCAGCACAACATCGCGCTGGTGTTCGACGAATACGACGCTGGCCGTCCCGACGTGATGTTCGTGATCCAGCGCGTGCTGGAAGTCTCCGGCCGCCTGACGTTGCTCGACCAGAACAAAGTCATCAAGCCGCATCCGGCTTTCCGGCTGTTTTCGACCGCCAACACCGTTGGGCTCGGCGATACGTCCGGGCTCTATCACGGCACTCAGCAGATCAATCAGGGCCAGATGGATCGCTGGTCCATCGTCACCACGCTGAATTATCTGGCGCATGACGAGGAAGTCGAGATCGTGCTGGCGAAGGCGCATCATTACCGCTCCTCGGAAGGACGCGACATCGTCAACAAGATGGTGCGGCTCGCCGACCTTACGCGCAACGCATTCGCCAATGGCGATCTGTCGACGGTCATGAGCCCGCGCACGGTGATCACCTGGGCTGAAAACGCCGAGATTTTTGGCGATATCGGATTTGCGTTCCGCGTTACGTTCCTCAACAAATGCGACGAGCTGGAACGGCCGCTGGTCGCTGAGTTCTATCAGCGCTGTTTGAACACGGAGCTCGCCGAGTCCTCCGTCAACGTGGCGATGAGTTGATCCTTTTCTGACCTCAGCCCGAGAACCGGGCGAGGGAGCGGGCACGATGACGACATCGAACAGCAAATTCCGCACCGGATCAAGGGAGGCGCCGACCGAGCCATTCAAGCGCGCGGTGACGGCCTGCCTGCGCGCGATCGCGCGAAAGCCGGAGCTTGAAGTGACGTTCGCGGCCGAGCGGCCGGGGCTTTCGCCGGGCAAGGCGCGGCTGCCGGAGCCGGCCCGCAAAATGACGCGGCGCGATGCGGCTGTCGTTCGCGGCCACGCCGATTCGATTGCGCTGAAACTAGCCTGCCACGATCCGAAAGTGCATCGGAAGCTGATGCCGGGGAATCCGCAGGCGCGCGGCGTGTTCGAAGCCGTCGAACAGGCGCGGGTCGAGGCGCTGGGCTCGCGGCGGATGTCAGGCGTTGCCAAAAATCTCACCGCTATGCTTGACGATCATTTCCATCGCGGCAAGTTCGACGAGATCACCGACCGCGCCGACGCGCCGCTGTCCGATGCGCTGGCGATGCTGGTGCGCGAGCGCTTGACCGGGCTTGCGCCGCCCACGGCCGCCCGCAAGATTGTCGATCTCTGGCGCCCCGTTTTGGAAGACAAGATTGGCGCGCGGCTCGACCGGCTCGACCGGCTGGCCGAGGATCAGGCGAGATTTGGCGACGCGGTGCATGATCTTCTGTCCGCGCTCGAACTCGGCGACGACCGCAACGCCGATGCCGACGACGACGAGAATCAGGACGACAACCGGGACGGGGAAAACGACCAGTCCGGCGCGGAAGGCTCGCCCGACGGCGACGCGGCGCAGGAAATGAGCGCCGATCAGGCGGAGGCCTCCACCGACGACATGTCGGAGAGCGCGATGGAGAGCGCGCAAGCCTCCACCAGCGATACCTACGATGACGGCGAACTCGGCGACGACGAGACTCCGGGAGAGGCGACGCGGCCGAATTCGCGCAACGCCAACGAGCCGCGCGGGCCGGAATATCACGCCTTCGCACCGAAATTCGACGAGGTGATCGCGGCCGAAGACCTGTGCGATCATGACGAGCTGGAGCGGCTGCGCAGCTATCTCGACAAGCAGCTCGCCCACCTGCAAGGCATCGTCGCGCGGCTCGCCAACCGTCTGCAGCGCAGGCTGATGGCGCAGCAGAATCGCGCCTGGGAGTTCGATCTGGAGGAAGGCATTCTCGACCCGGCACGGCTGTCGCGCGTGGTGACCGATCCCTATCATCCGCTGTCGTTCATGCACGAAAAGGAAGCGACCTTCCGCGACACCGTGGTGACGCTGTTGCTGGACAATTCCGGCTCGATGCGCGGGCGGCCGATCACGGTGGCGGCGACCTGCGCTGACATTCTGGCGCGCACGCTGGAGCGCTGCGGCGTCAAGGTCGAAATTCTCGGTTTCACCACCCGCGCCTGGAAAGGCGGGCAGTCGCGCGAGGCGTGGCTTGCCGCCGGCAAGCCGGCAAATCCCGGGCGCCTGAACGATCTGCGGCACATCATCTACAAATCCGCCGACGCGCCGTGGCGTCGGGCGCGAAAAAATCTCGGGCTGATGATGCGCGAGGGCCTGCTGAAGGAAAACATCGACGGCGAGGCGCTGGATTGGGCGCACAAGCGGCTGTTGGGCCGCGCCGAGCAGCGCAAGATCCTGATGATGATCTCCGACGGCGCGCCGGTCGATGACTCCACGCTGTCGGTCAATGCCGGCAATTACCTCGAACGACACCTGCGCTACATCATCGAGGAAATCGAGACCCGCTCGCCGGTCGAGCTGATCGCGATCGGGATCGGTCACGACGTCACCCGTTACTACCGCCGCGCGGTCACCATCGTGGACGCCGAAGAGCTCGGCGGCGCCATCACCGAAAAACTCGCCGAGCTGTTCAGCGAGACACATGGCGTTCCGCCGTCCGTGACCGCCCAGCGGCGGCGATTGCATTCCTGAAAAGATGGATGAGACACTCTCCCGTCGCCGCTTCCTGAAGTCCACGGCGGCGGGGCTTTCGTTCGCCACCGTGCCCGAATTCGCGGGGGCGCAGCTCGCGACGCAGCCGCCGCCAAAGCCGGTTGTTCCGGATGAATATTCGCTCACTGCCCCGGTCTCTATCGAGGTCGATGCCCGGCCGCTGCCATCGTTCGACACCCGCGACCCCCAGCATGTGCGGTTCGGCAAACTGGAATATCGCAGCGGCCTGGTGCTGACCTCGCGCTTTCCCGGCTTCGGCGGGCTGTCCGGATTGCGGCTGGACGCCAACGGCCAACGCTTCATTGCCATCAGCGATAAGGGAAGCTGGTTCACCGGTCGCATCGTCTACCGCGGCCGCGAGATGATCGGACTGGATGAAGTCGAGGCGGCGCCGATGCTGGGACCCGATGGCCGTCCGATCAAGGCGCGCGGCTGGTTCGATTCGGAGGCGATCGCGCTCGACGGACCCTTTGTGTACATCGCTCTCGAACGGGTCAACCAGCTATTGCGTTTCGATTTCAGCAAAGGATTTACCCGCGCGCGCGGCGAGGTGGTGCCGTTGCCGCTGGCGGCGAAGAAGCTGCCGTACAACAAGGGGCTGGAGGC
>VAZS01000168.1 GCA_005884855.1 Alphaproteobacteria bacterium
CGGCGGGCCAGCAAGCGGCTTCTCTTCCATCCGGGCCACGCATAGCGCCGCGCAAATGAGCAGCGCTGCCGCCGCTGCGAATACGTAGCGGAACGCCGCGATCATGTCGTCGGCCGGAATAGACGTTACGGGTCCCCGATGCTCTCCGCTCAGGGAAATGTCGGCGCCGAGCGCCATCAGGAGGATGGCAGTGAACGCGGCCACGGTGAATGAGGCCATCAGCGCGCGGAAGAAATTCATCGCGCCCATGGCGCAGCCGCCTGCCCCCATTGCGTAAGGTACAACCTTGCCGCCCAGCAGCGGCAGCGGCAGAAAAGGTTCTTCGGCCCTTCCGGCCTGCCACACGAAGGCGAGCGCGAGCGCGAGTGCGGCGCCTACCATCGCCATGATCTCAGGCGACAGCCAGAGATAACGATTGCCGCCCCACGTCAGCACCATCATGAAAACGACTGCCGAGGCCATCAGCAGCACGCCCCCTAACCAATCGATCTTGCGCCTGCGATGGAATACCGGGATCTTGCTCATCTTCGGCAGCAGCAGCGCCAATGAGGCCAGTCCGAGCGGCACGTTGATCCAGAAAATCATGGACCAGTGCAGATGCTCGGCAAAAACACCGCCGAGGATAGGTCCGCCGATACCGGCAGCCATCCACACGCTGCTGAAATAAGCTTGATACTGACCGCGCTCGCGCGGCGTCACCAAATCGGAAATTACGGTCTGCACGATCGGCATGATGCCGCCGCCACCGAGCCCCTGCAGGCCGCGCGCCGCGATCAGCACCGGCATGTTCGGCGCCAGCGCGCACAAAATCGATCCGGCGATGAAAAGGCTGAGCGCCGTGATGATCATGGCACGGCGGCCGTAGATGTCGCTCAGCGTGCCGAACACCGGCGCCACCGCCGTGGAAGCCAGCAGATACGCGGTGATCACCCAGGACAGATTGGAGACATCGTGGAATTGCCCGCCGATCGTCGGCAGCGCGGTCGCGACGATGGTCTGGTCGAGGGCGGCCAGGAACATCGTCAGCATCAGGCTCATCAGGATGGTGCGGACTTCGCTCCGCGTCAGCGGCGGTCGTGGCAAGGTCGCGGGCGCGTCACTGATGTCGATGACCTCAACCGCTTTCTGCGACGGATCGCCTGCGGCCGTTTCAGGCAATATCTGCTTGCCGGCCGGGCTGTGCCGTTCGAATTTGTTCATGCCGGTTGTGCTTATCGGGGTCGAGGCGGAACCCGGTTGGGAATCGCTTGTTGGCTACAATTTAGGAAGACAATTCGACACACGGCAGCGGGTTACGCGCATGGGTGCATCCCGCGGATGACAATCGCTCAGGTGTGATTTGTTTTTAGGATTGCGGCCGCTTCTTGAGACGAGCCCGCTTCGGCAACAGCGCCGGCCATTGCACGATGTGGTCTTCGAGATCCGCGTCGGCAATCTCGTTCTCGCTCCCCTGCACCCGCCCGCGTACCGAGACGCCCGCCTCATGTACCGTATCAGGATCGCCGGATATCAGCGGATGCCACCAATAGAGATCGCGGCCCTCGGCCACTAGCCTGTAGCCGCAGCTCGGCGGCAGCCAGTTCAGGCTGCGCACGTTTTCGGGCGTTAACCTGACGCAGTCCGGAACCAGATCGGACCTGTTCTCATAATCCTTGCAGGTGCATAGCCCGGCATCCAAAAGCTTGCAGGAAACGTGGGTGAAATAGATCTTGCCGGTATCTTCGTCCTCGAGCTTTTCAAGACAGCAGCGTGCGCAGCCGTCGCACAGACTCTCCCATTCTGCGTTGGACATCTGTTCCAACGTTTTGGTTTTCCAGAAGAATCCCTCTTGACCCGAGGGCGGCTTGGGTCGGGCGGTCATGAGTCCTGATGATCCCTGTGGCGCCGGCTAGAGGCTCTTCTAGGAGTTGTAACACTCAGCACGCAAGTGGGTCGGCTCGGCCAGTGAAAATAGCCGCGAAGATCATTAGCCCTGCCATCAAAATGGTCAGCCAGACCATTGGTTTATGGGCCCCGCTCAGCTAGATAGAAACCGAGTCCCCAAGCGGCGCTAAAAGTGCCTTGGGTTTGCCGTAAGCTACTCGCAAGACGTCTCGACGTGCCCAGCCGGGCGCTTGAGCGCTTCGAAATACCAAGGGTCCGGGCACCAGTGCGCAATATCGTGCCAACGGAATGGAAGAACAAGATCCGGCGCTGGATGCTGGATTTCGACGCGCGCATCGATTCGACCCTGTTCTCTACCGGTAAGGGCGCGCGGGAACTTTATGAACGCTATTCGACGTTCATGGACCGCTTCTATGTCGGGCGCTGGAAACGCTGGGTCTTCATCGAGCCCTTCTCGGAAGCTGCCACTATCGGCCTCGGTGGCATGATGCTGATGCTGGCGCTGGCGTTGCCGGCATTTCGTGAGACCGCCGACGACGATTGGCTAAAGAAATCCGACCTGGCGGTGACGTTCCTCGATCGCTATGGAAATCCGATCGGCAGCCGCGGCATCAAGCACAACGACTCTATTCCACTCGAGGATTTTCCCGACCATCTGATCAAGGCGACGCTGGCCACCGAGGATCGACGCTTCTACGACCATTTCGGCATCGATCTCGCCGGAACCGCCCGCGCCCTCGTGACCAACGCACAAGCCGGGGGCGTGCGACAGGGCGGCTCCTCGATCACCCAGCAGCTCGCCAAGAACCTCTTCCTCAACAACGAGCGCACCATCGAGCGCAAGGTGAAGGAGGCGTTCCTCGCAATCTGGCTGGAGACGCGGCTCACAAAGAATGAGATCCTGAAGCTGTATCTCGACCGGGCCTATATGGGCGGCGGCACCTTCGGCGTGGACGGGGCGGCGCACTTTTACTTCAACAAGTCGGCGCGCGACGTAAATCTCGCGGAGTCCGCTATGCTTGCCGGCCTGTTCAAGGCGCCGACCAAATACGCTCCGCACATCAACCTGCCCGCCGCCCGCGCCCGCGCCAACGTCGTGCTGGACAATCTCGTTGACGCAAGCTTCATGACCGAAGGCCAGGTATTCGGCGCTCGACGCAATCCCGCCACGGCGGTCGACCGGCGCGACGAGAATTCCCCCAACTATTATCTCGACTGGGCGTTCGACGATATGCGCAAGCTGGTCGATACGTTTCCGAAATCATACGCCGAGCGCGTCTTCGTCGTCCGCACCGCCATCGACATGAACGTGCAGCGCGCGGCCGAAGATGCGATAGAAAATCAGCTTCGCCAGTTCGGGCGCGACTATCACGCGACGCAAGCCGCCACAGTTGTCGCCGATCTCGATGGCGGCGTGCGCGCCTTGGTCGGCGGACGCGACTATGGCGCCAGCCAGTTCAATCGTGCAACCGACGCCTATCGGCAGCCCGGCTCGTCGTTCAAGCCGTATGTCTACACCACAGCGCTGCTCAATGGTTTCAAGCCGACCTCGATCGTAGTGGATGGTCCGGTCTGCATCGGCAACTGGTGTCCGCAGAACTATGGACACTCTTATTCCGGCGCGGTGACGCTGACCCAGGCGATCACCCGCTCGATCAACGTGGTGCCGGTGAAACTATCGATTGCAATCGGCGGCAAAGGCGGACCGAAGGCCGGCCGTGCCAAAATTGTAGAAGTCGCGCGCCGCTTCGGCCTCAAGGCGCCGCTGCCGGATACGCCCTCGCTGCCGATCGGCGCCGACGAAGTGACTGTCATCGAGCACGCGGTCGCCTATGCGACCTTCCCCAACAAGGGCAAGTCGGTGACGCCGCACGCCGTGCTGGAAGTTCGCACCGGCGGCGGCGATTTGGTCTGGCGCTATGACCGCGACGGCAAGAAACCCGTGCAGGCCATCCCGGCTTCGATTGCCGCGGACATGGCCGGCATGATGAGCCACGTCGTCAGCGAAGGCACCGCGAGGCGGGCGGCGCTCGACGGCATTCCGACCGCCGGCAAGACCGGCACCACGAACGCCTACCGCGACGCCTGGTTCGTCGGTTACACCGGTAACTTCACCTGCGCGGTCTGGTACGGCAACGATGATTACTCGCCAACCAACCGCATGACCGGCGGCTCGCTGCCGGCTCAGACGTGGCACGACATCATGGTCGCGGCCCATCAGGGCATCGAGATAAAGGAGCTTCCGGGCGTCGGGCTGGGGGCCAAATTGCCGGCGCCCGCCGCAAACCCGAACACGGCTGCGAACGGCGCGCCAAAGGCGGCGGAGATCAAGCCTGGGCCTCCGCCGATCCTCACCAAGCGCGGCGCGGACATTCTGGTGCAGGTGGAAAAAATGCTCGACGAGGCGGCCAGGACGTCCGGCGAATCGCCGAAGCCGCTCAAGCCGGTGTCGTCGAACTCCGTCCCCTTCCCGGATAGTTTCGCGGCGGCAGCGCCGGGCAATGCGCCCACGTCAGCTCCGCCCAAGAACTGATCGTGCGGCTGATTTTCATCACCTTGCTGGCCTTGATCATCGCCACCGCCGTCGGCC
>VAZS01000169.1 GCA_005884855.1 Alphaproteobacteria bacterium
CAGCCGGCGCCTTGGCACGGGTGTCCCTTACAGACGCCCGAGCGCGGCTCTTGGTTGCGCCGCGGCTCACCGCAGCGGCTTTCTTCGAAACCTTTGAAGCACTCTTTTTACGCGTTTTCTGTGACACAGCATGCGCGCGGAACTCCCACGCCCCTGTTCGATGTTTTTCACGGGAACCCAGGGGCCAAGCGGGCTGACGGGTTCAGCTAGAGTGTGCCCAATATAGCACATTTTCCGTAAAAATCAACGATTTACCCCCTTGCGCGGGCGCTTTTGGGGTATTTGGCCGGTGTGAGGTGGATTACGGTTAAGTTGAAGCGATTGATCTTTCAGTCCGTGGCGGCCTAATCAGTCCCCGGTTCCCGGGTTGGGAGAGAAAAACTTGTCGAATTTGCCCTCCATGCCCTCGTAGTCCTTGGCTTCCGGGGGCGACTCCTTTTTTTGGGTGATGTTCGGCCAGCTCTTGGCGTATTCGGTATTGACCTCCAGCCACTTCTCCAGACCGGGCTCGGTATCCGGCTTGATGGCGTCGGCCGGGCATTCAGGTTCGCACACGCCGCAATCGATGCACTCGTCCGGATGGATGACCAGCATGTTCTCGCCTTCATAGAAGCAGTCCACCGGGCAGACTTCCACGCAATCGGTGTATTTGCATTTGATGCAGGCTTCAGTGACGACGTAAGTCATCCAAGGCTCCGAAAGCAATCAATTTGAAAGGGTTGCGTAGCGCAGGAACTTCGCAGCCGCAAGTGAAGCAAAGCGCCGCTCGCGAGAGGTTTCGCGCGCTCTTCTGACAGATAGTTATTCCTCCCGATCCTGCAAATCGTCATACAGGACGCGCGCGGCCAAAGCATCGCCTCGCCGTTCCGCAAATCCGAGCACGCGCAGCACCCGCACGCTGCGATCAAGCCCGATGGTAAGCACGTCACCCGCTTTTACCGAATGGCCCGGCGCCTTCTCGCGCACGCCATTGATCCGGACATGGCCGGCCTCGACCAGCGCGGCCGCGCTGGTGCGGGCTTTCACGACCCGGGCGTGCCACAGCCATTTATCGAGACGCTGGCGTTCCAAACAACACCACTGCGAGCAGCATTAAGTTTTTCTAGAGGATCGGCTCTTTGTTTTGACGCGCTTTCCTGGAGCGAACAGCCATCTGCTTCGCTTGAAAACGCTGATCTTCAATCCTTGAGCCTTAATCCTTGCGGTTGGCGGCAAGCTGCTCCCGGAGCGCCGCCAGTTTGGCAAAGGGTGAATTGGGATCGATCGGACGATCGCGTTCGCGCGGGGCGGCGCTGGTGGCATATTGCCGGTGCGACGGTCCGGCGTCCGAACGCTTGTCGCGGCCGCCCTTGTCGCGGCCTCCTTTGTCGCGTCCGCCCTTGTCGCGCCCGCCGAATTTGGCCTTGTCCTTGTCCCTTTGAAAACGCTCGCGTGGCGAATGCGCGTTGTCCTCGCGCGGTTGCGGAGCCTGTGCGCCCTCTCCAGCCGCTGCAGTGGCGCCTTCGGCCGGCGCATCGGCGCGAGGTTTGCGGAACTCGTTGTGACGATTGCGCCGAGGCCGTCCATGCCGCTCCGGCTTGGCGGCATCACCTGCCTCGCCTGCGGCGGCGGGCGTCACGCCTTCCTGCGGAGCATCTTGCTGACGACGCCGGTTGCGATCATGACGGGGGCGGCGCTCTTCCGAGCGGCCACCCGGGCGCCAGACTTCCACCATCTCGGGCGCGGGCGCTGCTTCAGGCGCAGCGGCGGCTTCAGGTGCCACAGCGGGATCGGCGATGACAGCATCGGGCGCGATGGCCGCGGTGACACTATCTTCGGGCGCTTGTTGATCTTGTTGCGCTTGTTGCGGCGCTGGTGACGGTTCTTCGAGGGAACTTTCAGCCTCCGCCTTGGCTTCGACTGGCTCGGTCGCCGCCAGATCCGGCAGAAAGCTGACATCGGGAAGCAGCGTCGCAGATGATGCCGCACTCTCCTCAGTCGAGGGCGCCACAGCGCTGCTCTCGGCGCTGCCTGATGCAACCGGCGTGTCCTGGCTAATCGCATTACCGCTTGCAGCCACGGCCTCGATTGCCGCGGCTTCCGACAGCGTTTCCGAGGCAAGCTCGGCGGGCGCGGCGTCGGCCGCCACGGGTTCGACCACCGCCGGTTTGGGCGGCGGCGCCGGTCGCCGCTCCATGCGATAACCAAGCGCGCGCAGGATCGAGGCGAAATCCTCGCCGGCCCGATAGCCCAGCACGCGATAGGCGTCGCGATCGAGCTGCTTGTCAACCGGAAACGACGTGCGCCCCGAGCCGGCCAGATGCTGCGCGCCCGACAGCGCCGACAGCTCGACATTGTCCTGCTTCAACGCCCACAACAGCGAGGCCAACGCGCGCGCCGCCGGTTTCAACAGCGCCGGAAGGTAGATGTGATAGGCGCCAAAGCGAACGCCATATTTGCGCAAGCTCGCCCGCGACGGCTGATCGAGATCCTTCATCTCGGCCGCGACCTTTGAGCGCTCCAGCACCCCCAGCGCTTCGATTAATTGAAACGCGATGCCGCGCGCGATGCCCGTGATGTCCTCGGCCTTGTTGAGCTCGAACAACGGCGCCAGCAGCTTTTCGATATGCGTCTTCAGCCACAGATCGAGCCGCGTTTGCACCGCTTCGCGCGATGGCCCGCTCAGGCGCTCGTCGGAGATGATGCGGATGCGCGGATGCAGCGCGTCCTCGGCCGCCGTGAGCTTGGCCACCGCATCGCCAGTCCAGCGGATGGTACCGTCGGAGGTCAGCAAGAACTGCTCGTCAGGGGCTGCGGATAACTTCTCGGCGCGCGCGTCGATCTCGCCCGCCAGCGCCTTTTGCGCGGTCGCCTGCAAGGCTTTGGCATCGGAGCCAGCCTCCGCCGCCTCGGGCGCAAAGGTGAATCCGTCAAGCCGGCCGATCACATGGCCTTCTACGATCACTTCGCCGGTCTTGCCGATTTCCGTATTCAACATCGTGTTTTCCCGCAGCCGGCGCATCAATACACTGGTACGCCGGTCAACGAAACGCTCGGTAAGCCGTTCATGCAGCGCATCGGATAATTTATTCTCAACCTCGCGGGTTATGCCCTGCCAATGTTCGGGATCGGCCAGCCAGTCCGGGCGATTGGCCGCAAAGGTCCAGGTGCGGATTTGGGCGATCCGGCCCGACAGCGTGTCGATATCGCCATCGGTGCGATCGGCCTGCTCGACCTGGGCCGCAAACCAGGCGTCCGGTATCCACCCTTTCTTCATCAAGAATGCAAATACCGTGGTCACCAGCTCGGCATGCGCGGCCGGCGCGATCTTGCGGTAATCCGGAATCTGGCAGGCGTCCCACAGCTTTTCCACCGCCGCGGCGCCATGCGCCATCTCCCGCACCTCGGCGTCGCGCGAGGCGTGATCGAGCACGCGCAGGTCTTCGGCGATCGGCGCGCGGGTCAGCGCGTCATGCCCCGGCGACAGCGCCAGCGATACCTGCAGCGCGCCGAGCGAGGAAAAATCCAGCTTCGCGTTGCGCCATTGCAAAACCTTGACGCTCTCGAAACTGTGGTTCTGCAGCGCGTTCACTAGCTCCGGCTCGAACGGCGCGCACCTGCCGGTGGTGCCGAAGGTGCCGTTACGGGTGGCGCGGCCGGCGCGACCGGCGATCTGGGCGAACTCGGCCGGATTGAGCCGGCGGAATTGGTAGCCGTCATATTTGCGGTCGGACGCGAAAGCGACGTGATCGACGTCGAGATTGAGCCCCATGCCGACCGCGTCGGTCGCCACCAGATAATCGACGTCGCCGTTCTGGAACATCGCCACTTGCGCGTTGCGGGTGCGCGGCGACAGCGAGCCCAACACCACCGCGGCGCCGCCATGCTGCCGGCGGATCAGTTCGGCGATCGCGTAGACCTCGTCGGCCGAAAACGCCACGATCGCGGTGCGTCTTGGTTGCCTCGTCAATTTGCGGTCGCCGGCGAATTCAAGCTGCGACAGTCTTGGCCGGGTGACGATGGACGCGCCGGGCAGCAGCCGCTCGATCATCGGGCGCATGGTGGCCGCGCCCAACAGCAGCGTCTCGTCGCGGCCGCGCCGGTTCAGGATGCGATCGGTGAAGACGTGGCCGCGTTCGAGATCGGCCGCGATCTGCACTTCATCGACCGCGAGAAACGAGACGTCGAGATCGCGCGGCATCGCCTCCACAGTAGAGACCCAGAACCGCGCCTTCGGCGGCTTGATCTTTTCCTCGCCGGTGATCAGCGCCACGGAATCCTCGCCGGCCCGAGCGGCGATCTTGTTGTAGACCTCGCGCGCCAGAAGCCGCAGCGGCAAACCGATCACGCCGGAGGAATGGCCGAGCATGCGCTCGATCGCCAGATGGGTCTTGCCGGTGTTGGTGGGGCCGAGCACCGCGGTGACGCCGGCGCCCGGAGCCCGTCCATTGGCGAGATTGGACGGTGATGACGAAAAGGCCATGATCTCTGGATGGTTTCTGCGTCGCTGGCGTTGGGCGCGTGTGCCGCAAAAGCGTGTCGCGGCTTTGGGATTGGAAATACGCGCGGGGTTAGAAGTGTTTCACAATGCGACGCGTCAGTGGTCGCGGCTTAAGCTCTGGAACGAGTCCGGAACGAATCGCGCCCGAATCGCTGACTCCTATGCCCTCCGGATTCGTTCACCGCAACATCTCGCGTTGAGCGCGATTGCGGGCACTAGATCAAGTCATGGAGCGATCGGCTGGTAGCGTTTCACGGCGGCTTTTCTTAACAGTTTCGAGCACCCGGAGTCGAATCAGAAGCCGCAAAGAGTCAAGCCGCCAGGTGACCGAACAGCGATATGTGATCGACGCGCCCATGCTCGTCATGCCCGGCTCTCTGTTCTCCCTCCCCCCGAAGTTCGTCATGCCCGGCGTTGTGCCGGGCATCCACGTCCTTGCCCGGGAACTTGAGAACGTCATGGCCGGGACAAGCCCGGCCATGACGATGTGTGAAGAGGTGTGGTGTTCCAAAGCTCGTCATGCCCGGCCTCGCTGTTCTCCCTCCCCCCTTGCGGCCGCCCCTTGCGGGGAGGGTTGGGGTGGGGGTGTCGCCGGCGTTGATGGACCCCCCATGCCAGAATTCGTCATGCCCGGCCTGTTCTCCCCACGCGTTGCCGAAGTTCGTCATGGCCGGGCTTGTCCCGGACAAGCCCGGCCATGACGGAAAATATGGCCGGGACATCGGCGCGAAGCAAAGCTTCGTCGCCTCGCCCGGCCATGACGGTGGCCTCACACTCTGTTCTGTCGAACGGCCATGACAAAAAACATCAATTCGTCTTGGCGACCCTCGGCGGCGAAGGGGCGGTGATGAACGCGGTCGCCTGCAGCATCGCCGGACCCAAGGGCGTCGGGATCTTCACCCAGAACGGCACCAGGATGCGGGTTCCCGCGATCGGCGCGAACGCGATCTCGATTCCCCGTTGGGCGGTGAGATATTTGATCACCGGGCGGTC
>VAZS01000375.1 GCA_005884855.1 Alphaproteobacteria bacterium
CTATACCGCGTCAGCAAGGACGTGGTCGCCGAGGCCGGCGCGACAGATGAACTATCCAAAAAAGTCTACGCGAGCTATCAGCAGTTCCTTCCTTTGATCATAGATTGGAGCGACATTGCCGAAGGGGCTTTCCTGAACAGCCGCAGGCTGGTTTGAAGAACATAGCTCCACTTTCATCCGCTTAGCCCATGCTCCGGCGCTCGGGATTTTCCAATTCGTGGAACGGGCCGTTACCCCGGCCCGACGCGTTTGATTGCCTGTCCGCCCATTGGCTAACTTGCTAAATCGCTAGAGACGCCATTTTCTGAACGGGTTGGACCAAGCGACGGTACTATGAGACGGCGCGAGTTCTTACTCCTGATAAACGGCGCGGCGACGATTTGGTCGATGACGGCTCGGGCGCAGCAGCGGACCATGCCCGTTGTCGGTTTCCTGGACCCGACCTCGCTCGATAAGTACGCACCGTTCGTCGCCGCATTTCGTAACGGCCTAAGCGAGGTCGGCTTCGTCGAGGACCGCGACGTAACGATTGAGTACCGCTGGGCAGAGGGCAAATATGATCGGCTGCCCATGATGGCAGCCGATTTGGTGAAGCGCCAGGTCGCCGTCATCGTCGCGACCGGCATCACAGCCGCGCGCGCAGCGAAAGCGGCGACTGAGACGATCCCAATAGTCTTCAACACGGGAGGGGACCCGGTCAAATTTGGACTTGTCGGCAGCCTCAACAGGCCAGAGCGCAACGTTACAGGCGTTGCATCGTTGGGAAAAGTGCTCGTCGCCAAGCAGTTTGAACTGCTCCACGAAATCGTTCCCAACGCTGACGCCGTCGCCTTCCTTGTGAACCAGAACAATGCGGTTGCGACGCTAGACACGAGCGATGCGCGTGCGGCAGCCGCTGCTTTGAAAAAAAAGCTGATTGTCGTCAAAGCCGCCACTAGGGACGAAATAGAAACCGCTTTTAGGTCCATCATTGAACAAGGCGGCGGTGCCGTCGTTGTACAGACCGATCCGTTTTTCCTGGGCCGACGCGATCAGATCGTGGCCCTTGCAGCGCAGACCCGCATTCCTGCAATTTACTATTTGAGTGATTACCCGGCGGCGGGTGGCCTGATGAGTTACGGAAGCAGCCTTGCTGACGCGCTGCGTCTCGTCGGCAACTATACCGGCCGCCTTCTCAAGGGCGCAACGCCAGCCGACTTGCCGGTCCAACAATCAGTTAAGGTGGAGCTGGTGATCAATCTGAAGACCGCGAAGTCGCTGGGCCTTACAGTGCCAGCATCGCTGCTTGCCGCCGCCGACGAAGTAATCGAGTGAAAATGAGATAGCAGGTTCGGGACGGCATGCGGTAAACACCCTAACACCCCATCTTGTCGGCAATGCCGTTGAAATCCTTCGCCACGATGTCCCAATCGCCGGTCGCCTCGAAGTCGTATTTCTGCAACGGGCCATACTCCGTCGGGCGCGCAACGAATGCGGTTTTCAATCCGAGTTTCTGGGCGGCTTTCAGATCATGGTTGTGCGCGGCGACCATCATCACCTGCTCCGGCTGAAGGCATAGCAAGCGCGCGGCGCCAAGATACGTCTCGGGGTCCGGCTTGTAATGCTCGAACAGCTCGGCCGACAATATCAAGTCCCATGGCAGCCCCGCATGTTTGGCCATGTTGGTCAGCAGCGCGACGTTGCCGTTGGAGAGCGGACCGATAATGTACTTTGTCTTCAGCCGCCTCAGTCCGGGGACGCTGTCCGGCCACGG
Source organism: Alphaproteobacteria bacterium (assembly GCA_005884855.1). GTDB lineage: Bacteria > Pseudomonadota > Alphaproteobacteria > Rhizobiales > Xanthobacteraceae > Bradyrhizobium. Next base: position 1,754 of record VAZS01000375.1, read on the forward strand.
GTTGAGCCGATGCCAGCCGGTGGTGAGATAATGCAGGTCGGCCTCGTTCAATCCCTTGATTGAAAACTGCGCGACCAGATTCTCCAGTGACTGCCGGTGCAGTCTGTCCAGGATCACGTAGCCGCGCTCCGGATGCTTTCGCACCTCGTCCATTGACGCTGCGTAGACCGCGCGCCAGCCATCGACCAGCGCAGTCCAATCTGCGTTGATGCCACGCTGTCCGCCCCATTTGGTGAAATCCGCGATCAGGTTGCTGCGCCAGTCCACCACAGTACCGAAGACATCGAACACCAACGCCTTCACAGCCGAAACAGCAGACATGGTACGCTCCGTTTCTTTGCTGTGGCGTTCGAGAGTTCGCTCGCTTCGCTCACGCCCTCAAACAACGAGACCGTTCAGAACTTTTTTCGGTATTGGACGAAGCCCGGCCGTTCGGCGACCTGATTGTACAATTTTTGGGCCGTCTCATTCGTTTCGTGCGTCATCCAGTAGAGACGGCTTGCTCCGGCCTCGCGAGCGGCACTTTCGACGGCCGCAATCAAGTTACGTCCCGCTCCGCTTCCTCGCACCGAGGGCTCCACGAACAAATCCTCCAGGTAGCAGTAGCATAGCGGAGCCCAAGTCGAGCGATGCAGCAGGTAGTGAGCAATCCCAATCAGTTGTCCGTCGCGCTCGGCAACGAACGCGCCGAGACGCTCGAGCGGATCGAAGAATCGCCGCCACGTTGCATCTGTTATGTCGGATGCGAGCGTCGACTTGTAAAACGTCAGATAGCCCTGCCACAACGGCTCCCACGCCGCGCGATCGCCGGGCTTTACAGGTCTGATGGTGATTTCGCCAGCCATGCCCGCGACCTTAGTCGAGGTGGAATTTTTCAAGCTGACGGTGGTCGGCCTTGATGTAGCGCACCGTGCCGGTGACCGAGCGCATGACCACGGTCTCTGTCTCGATCACGTCTTTGCGGAATTTGACTCCCGACAGCAGCGAACCAGTCGTAACTCCGGTTGCAGCGAAAAGGCAGTCTCCCCTTATCATGTCTTCGACGCCGTAGATCATGCGCGGATCGGCAACACCCATTTTGCTTGCCCGCTCGCGCTTCTCCTCGCTATCGAGGATCAGCCGGCACTGCATCTGGCCTCCGATGCAACGCAACGCCGCCGCCGCGAGCACGCCCTCCGGCGCGCCACCGGTGCCGATATACATGTCGACGCCGGTGTTATCAGGATCGGCGCAATGGATGACACCAGCAACATCGCCATCGGTGATCAGGCGAACGGCGGCACCTGTGCCGCGCACGCCCTGGATAATATCGGAGTGACGCGGCCGATCGAGCACGAGCACTGTGATCGCGGAAAGATCAACACCTTTGGCCTTTGCCAGCCGGCGAACGTTATCGGCGGGCGATGCATCGAGTTCGACCACGCCTTTTGCGTAGCCCGGACCCACCGCGATCTTTTGCATGTAGACGTCCGGCGCGTGCAACAAAGTGCCGCCATCGGCCATCGCCATGGTCGCGATCGCGCCGGGCATATTCTTGGCGCATAGCGTGGTGCCCTCCAACGGATCGACCGCTATATCGACTTGCGGACCGGCGTTCATCCCGACCTTCTCGCCGATATACAGCATCGGCGCCTCATCGCGCTCGCCCTCGCCGATCACCACCGTGCCTTCGATCGGCAGCTTGTTGAGTTCGCGGCGCATGGCGTCCACTGCTGCCTGATCGGCGGCCTTTTCGTTGCCGTGGCCACGCAGCCGCGCGGCCGACACCGCCGCACGCTCCGTCACCCGCACGATTTCGAGCGTGAGAATACGCTCCAGCAGTAGCTGCGGCGGAACGGAAATATGGGTGGACATCAGCAAACTCCTTGAAACTTCACAGCGGATCTTGCAGCCCGCATCATCGGTTAGTTTTTTTCGATCCGTATCACCTGTGGCCGACCACTGATCACCCTGTCACGCTGCACCGCCTGCAGTGCGCGATATACTGCGTCCTCGCTGGTCGCATAGGTAATCAGGATGACCGGGACCGGCGAAGCTTTCTCCTTCGCGTTGGCGGCGTCAACGCCATCCGGGTGGCGCTGGACGATCGATTCGATAGAAATTTTTTGTTCCGCGAGACGGGTGGCGATGGCAGCGGCGGTACCGGCCAGGTCGCGGGCCATCAGGCGGATATAATAGCCGCCTTCATGGCGCTCCATTGGAGCCTTTTTGATCGCGCGCAACTTCGCCACCGGCCGCCCGAAAGGCCTGGCGCGTATCCCGCGTGCCACATCGGCGATATCGGCGACTACGGCCGATGCCGTCGCGGCGCCGCCCGCGCCCGGACCGACCAGCGTGATCGGCGTCAGCCCTTCGCCGTCGATAGTCACCGCGTTGGTGACGCCCATTACCTGGGCGATCGAGGACGATTTCGGCACCATGGTCGGATGAACGCGCTGTTCGAAGCCTTTCGCGGTGCGGACCGCGACCCCAAGCAGCTTGACACGATAACCGAGTTGTTCGGCGGCGCGCAGGTCTTCCGGCGCGATAGAGGAAATGCCCTCCACATAGACCGAGTTTTGCGCGATCTTGGTGCCGAAGGCGATACTGGCGAGAATTGCAAGTTTTTGCGCGGTATCGTGGCCGTCCACATCGAACGACGGATTGGCCTCGGCGTAACCGCGGCGTTGCGCATCCTTCAGACATTCTGCGAACGACAATCCTTCCTGCTCCATCCGGGTCAGGATGTAATTGCAGGTGCCGTTGAGGATGCCGTAGACGCGGTTAACGTCGGTGCCCGCCAGCCCCTCGCGCAGCGTTTTCACGACAGGAATAGCCGCGCCGACCGCGGCCTCGAAATTCAGCGCGCCGCCATGCTTCTCGGCTGCCTTCGCCAAGCGCAATCCATGCCTGGCAATCAGCGCCTTGTTGGCGGTGACCACCGATTTGCCTGATTTCAGCGCCGCCTCGATCGCCGACAGCGCGGGCTCGCCCGATCCACCCATCAATTCGACGAAGCAGTCGATGGTGGGATCGTTAGCCAGCGCCAGCGGATTTTTCGCCCAGCCGATACCGCGCAGATCGAGACCGCGCTTTTTCACCTTGGAGCGGGCCGTGACAGCGACGACGCGCACGCCGCGTCCGCAGCGCGCCGACAATTGCCGGCCTTGCTGCTCGATGAGACGGACCACTTCGGCGCCAACAGTGCCGAGCCCCGCAATACCCACTTTCAGGGGTGCGACCATGACGCAAAAAACCTGCCGGAGAGACGATAATGACGCATGATCTGATCCGAAAAGCCGGAATCGGTTTTCGGGACCACGCCTAACGCCGGTTGGCGAGAGGAACCACGTTGTGCAACGTTTCAATGCCGCTTTCAAGGAAGCGCCGCACACCACGGGCGGCTTGGCGGATTCGTTGCTCGTTTTCAACCATGGCGATGCGAACATAGCCCTCGCCGTGCTCGCCGAACGCAACGCCCGGCGACACCACCACTCCGGACTTCTCGACCATCAGGGTCGCGAATTGCATGCTGCCGAGGGTGCGCAAGGCCTCGGGCAATGGAGCCCATGCGAACATCGAAGCTTGCGGCGGGGGGATTTCCCAGCCAGCGCGGCCGAACGATTCGACGAGGGCATCCCTCCGCTTGCGGTAGGTGTCGCGCATCTCGCGGATGCAATCCTCCGGACCGTTCAGGGCCGCGGTAGCAGCGACCTGGATCGGCGTGAACGCGCCGTAATCGAGATAGGATTTCACCCGCGCCAGTGCTGCGATGATGCGGTCATTGCCCACGGCAAATCCCATGCGCCATCCGGCCATCGAAAACGTCTTCGACATCGAGGTGAATTCCACCGTTACGTCGATCGCGCCGGGAACCTGTAGCACCGATGGCGGCGGATTATTGTCGTCGAAATAAACTTCCGCGTATGCCAGGTCCGAGAGCAGGAATATCTCGTGCTTCTTCGCAAACGCCACGAGATCCTTGTAGAAGTCGAGGCTCGCGACGTAGGCGGTAGGATTGGAGGGATAGCAGACCACGATCGCCAGCGGCTTGGGGATCGAATGGATGATCGCACGTTCGACTGCTTCGAAAAATTGCGGCGTCGGCTCAGAGGGGACCGAGCGGATTACCCCGCCGGCCATCAGAAAACCAAATGCGTGAATCGGATAGCTCGGGTTCGGGCACAGCACCACGTCACCGGGCGCGGTGATCGCCTGGGCGACATTGGCAAAGCCCTCCTTCGAGCCCAGCGTTGCGACGATCTGAGTGTCCGGATTGAGCTTCACCCCGAAACGGCGGTCGTAATAGGCCGCCTGCGCCTTGCGCAGCCCGGTAATCCCGCGCGATGCGGAATAGCGGTCCGTCCGCGGCTTACCCAAGGTTTCTTTCAATTTTTCGATGACATGGGGCGGCGTCGGCAGATCCGGATTGCCCATGCCGAGATCGATGATGTCGGCTCCCGCGTTCCGTGCGGCCGCCTTGGCGCGATTGACCTGCTCGAATACGTAAGGCGGTAACCGGCGGATGCGGTAAAATTCTTCCATAACCTCGCTCCGGCAGGGAGAATCGCCGACACTCCGCCTTTTCGAAACCGAATTTGGCTTCCTCTTGAAACCGCACCAAATCAATGATTTAGGGCGAGTTCAGGCGCAGAATTAGTGCATTTCGCCCTGATTTGAATTGCGCTTCTTTTTACCACGGACGCACCGCAACGCCAGTGCGGCAGGTCACCTGCCGGCCGACTCTTTAGGGGCCGGTGCCGAAGCCTGACGATCCCGCGCGGCAAGCAATTCCGCCTCGATCTTGGCTCGTTCGGCAGGCGCCATCGCAGCTTCCTCGCGATTGGGAGGCAAATCATGAACCGGTAGGTAGGTGCCGGCCTCTTTCGGGCGCGCCGGCGCGTCGGCGGGAGTGCCTAGCGGCAGGTCCGCGATCGAACTCGAGCAGCCGCCCAATGCAAGCGCCGAGATCACCAGCACAGCGAACGCCAACACCCGGTTGTGTCGATCCACCAACATGCCCTTGGAAAGCCCTCTCCTGAGCTCAATGCGCCGAAACGGCCGACACTATTTTCATCAACTGTTGCGGCAAACGCTCAAACCATTGTCGTCCGAAACGATTAAGCCCAAGCAGGGAAGCCAATCGCTGAGGCTTCAATATGACCGAACCAAGATTGGTTGTCGCAGTGCAACAAGTCCGCCCTCGACATTAACCTCGAAGCTGGCGTGAGCGGTGGACGCGGTGACGAACTTCCATTGAACCTGTAGTGTTGTCCACATGAGTGACGTTTCAACCGAGATCAAAACAGCAACAAAGTTCGATCCGGAAGCCTTCGCGATGAATCTCGCACGGGCAATGGAAAGTAGCGGCAAGGCGCTTGCCACGTACCTGAAGTCGCGCGAGGAAACCGAACTCAACAAGCCGCCGGGCGAGTTCGCCGAGGTGATCAAGACCTTTACCGAGGTGACGGAATACTGGCTTTCGGAGAAGGAGCGATCCTCGGAACTGCAGAAGAAGATCGCACAGGGCTATCTGGATCTGTGGGCCTCATCGGCGCGGCGTCTGGCCGGCGAACCGGGAGCGCCGGCTATCGAACCGTCACCCCGCGACAAACGGTTCAGCGATCCCGAATGGAAATCGAACCCGTTCTTTGAATTTGTGATGCAAGTCTATCTGCTCACGACGCAATGGGCACACGATCTGGTGCGCAACGCCGAAGGACTTGACCCGCACACCCGCAAGAAGGCCGAATTCTACGTCCAGCAAATCACCAACGCGCTGGCGCCGTCGAATTTTGTCCTCACCAACCCCGAAGTTTTGCGCCAAACGCTGGCGACCAGCGGCGAGAATCTCGTTCGCGGCATGAGGATGCTGGCGGAGGATATCGAGGCGGGGGGCGGCACCCTGCGTATCCGCCAGTCCGACCCTTCCAACCTGGTGGTCGGGGTGAACATGGCCACGACCGCAGGCAAGGTGATCTTCCAGAATGAGCTGATGCAACTGATCCAGTACGAGCCGACCACCGAGAAGGTGCTTCGCACGCCACTTTTGATCGTGCCGCCGTGGATCAACAAGTTTTACATCCTGGACCTCAAGCCCGACAAATCCTTCATCAAATGGGCTGTCGATCAGGGCGTCACGGTTTTCGTCATATCGTGGGTCAACCCGGACAAGAGCCTGGGTAGCAAGACCTTCGAAGACTACATGAAGGAAGGGCCCCTCGCCGCGATGGACGTCATCGAGCGTGCCACCGGCGAGATGAAAGTGCACACCATGGGCTACTGCGTCGGCGGCACCCTGCTGGCTTCGACGCTGGCATGGTTGGCGGAAAAACGGCGCGTGCGCGTGACGTCGGCGACATTCCTTGCCGCCCAGGTCGACTTCACCCATGCGGGCGATCTACTGGTCTTTGTCGATGAAGATCAGATCTCGTCGCTCGAGCGCGACATGCAGGCCTCAGGCGTGCTCGAAGGCAGCAAGATGGCGATGGCCTTTAACATGCTGCGTTCGAACGACCTGATCTGGTCGTATGTCGTCAGCAATTACCTGAAGGGACAACCGCCCTCCTCATTCGACCTGCTGCACTGGAATTCGGATGCGACGCGAATGCCGGCCGCGAACCATTCGTATTACCTGCGCAACTGCTATCTGGAGAACCGCCTCTCCACCGGCAGCATGGTGCTCGACAACACGCTGCTCGACCTCTCGAAGGTGAAGGTGCCGATCTACAATCTGGCGACGCGCGAGGATCATATCGCGCCTGCCGACTCGGTGCTCTACGGCTCGCAATTTTTCGGCGGACCCGTGAAATTCGTGCTGTCCGGGTCCGGTCACATCGCCGGCGTGGTCAACCCGCCGGCGGCAGGCAAGTACCAGTACTGGACCAATGACAATGTCAAAGGCGTGACGCTGGCGGATTGGCTCAAGGGAGCGCAGGAGCACAAGGGTTCATGGTGGACCGATTGGCGCCAATGGCTCGAAAGTCTCGACGCTGAGAAAGTGCCCCCGCGAGCAGTCGGCAGCGAGGCGCTGCCCCCGATTGAGGACGCCCCTGGTAGCTACGTACGCGTCCGCGCGTAGCGCAACGGCGTTCGATCAGGTTATAACCAGCCGTCCCGCCGGGACCCGATTCGACACTCGAATGGAGGGGAAGCAATGACGCGCGAATTGTTCTGGCTGACGTTGACGGTCATTTTGACGGGATTGCTGTGGATTCCTTATGTGGTCAATCGCGCGCAGGTCCGTGGCCTGTCTGGGGCGATGGCAAATCCCTCGAGAAATGACAAGCCGCATGCCGAGTGGGCGACGCGCATGATGTTCGCGCACGACAACGCGGTCGAGAACCTCATTATCTTTGCGCCATTGGTGCTGATCCTTACCGAGATCGACTACTCGACCACTTGGACCGTCGCCGCCTGCGCCGTGTATTTCTGGTCCCGCGTAGCGCATCTGATCGTTTACACGCTGGGCCTGCCGGTATTCCGCACGCTGGCATTCACAGTGGGCTTTTTCGCCCAAGCCGTACTCGCGCTGGCGATTTTCAAGATCGTTTGAGAAGGCTCACTGTCACCGGGTCGCGCGAATGCGCGCCAGATGACAGGCTCCAACGGCGACCCACGTTCGCGGACGGCAGCGACGGAATTCGACGCGGCCGCTTACGGAAACAACGCGATCTGCTCCAGCCCGGTGGTCTCGGCAAACCCGAGCATCAGGTTCATGTTCTGGATCGCCTGCCCCGCCGAGCCCTTCACCAGGTTATCGAGCACCGAAATGACGATGGCGCGATTTTTGATGCGGTCGGCGAACACGCCGATCTGCACATAGTTCGATCCGCGCA
>VAZS01000376.1 GCA_005884855.1 Alphaproteobacteria bacterium
TTGCCGGTCAGCATCAGCGTCATCGCCTGGGTCGAGTTGACCAGACGAGTGAAACGGGCGGTCCCGCCGAGACCAGGATGCAAGCCCAGCATGACTTCCGGAAAGCCAAAGCGCGCACCCTCGATCGCGATGCGGGACTGGCAGGCGAGGGCGACTTCGAGGCCGCCGCCGAGGCAGAAGCCGTGGATCACCGCGACGGTTGGAATTTTCAAGGCCTCGAGACGGTCGATCACCGCGTGGGCACGGCCGATCGCCGTCTCGGCCGGATGGGGATCGGTGGTACCGCGAAATTCGTTGACGTCCGCACCGGCAATAAATCCGGAATTTTTTGCGGAGCGAATCACAATTCCGGCGGGCCGTTGGCTTTCCAGTCCCGCCAGCACGGTCTCGAATTCTTCCATCACTTCGGCGGAGAGCGTATTAGCGCTGGCACCGGCGCGATCGAACAGCAGCCACGCAATTCCGTCGGCGTCGCGGGTGAGCTTGAAATTGCGATAAGGCCCGTTCGCCTCAGGCTTCGGCCCGAGTTCCAGCACGCGATCGTCGAGAACATCCATGATCCGCGAGTCCATAGTCACACCGTCTCGATCAGCATCGCCCCACCCTGCCCGCCACCGATACATTCGGTGGCGATGCCGCGTTTGGTACCCAGCCGCTTCATCGCATTGACCAGATGCAGCACAATGCGATTGCCGCTGGTGCCCACGGGATGACCGAGGCTGATCGCGCCGCCATCGACATTCAGTCTGGCGCGGTCGATTGGCCCGGCCGCACCTTCAAGACCTAGGATCTCCCGGCAGAACTTTTCGTCCATCCAAGCCGCAAGGCAGCCCAGCACTTGTGCGGCGAACGCCTCGTTCAACTCCCAGGTCTCGATATCGGCGAGCACAAGGTTGTTGCGCTTCAGAAGCTCGGTCGCGGACAGCACAGGCCCGAGACCCATGATGCCGGGGTCGAGGGCCGACCATTGGCTGTCGACGATGACGGCTTTCGGCGTCAGGCCATGTCTTTTGACCGCCTCTCCCGAAGCAAGGATGATCCATGACGCCCCATCGGTGATCTGTGAGGAGTTGCCGGCGGTGACCTGTCCCCACGGGCGCTCGAACACCGGCTTGAGTTTTGAAAGGCTCTCCGGCGTGGAGTCCGGCCGCACTCCGTCGTCGTGATCGTAGAGTTTGCCGTCCGGCCCAAACGCGGTTTCGACCTCGCCTTTGAGAAAACCCTGCGCCTGTGCGTTGGCCAGCCGCCTGTGACTCTCGGCGGCGTAAACGTCCGATTGTTCGCGGGTGATACCGAAGAGATGAGCGACCACTTCGGCGGTCTGACCCATATTGAGTTCAGTGATCGGGTCGGTGAGCCCACGCTCCAGCCCAATCACCGGTTTGAAATAACCGGGGCGCGCCTTTGTCAACGCGGCGATCTTGGCGAGAGCGCCCTTGGCGCCGGCCAGGCCTGCGAACCAGCGCACGCCTTGCTGTGGCCAAACCAAAGGCGCGTAGCTCAGCGCTTCGGATCCGCCTGCCAGGATCAGGTCCGAGGCGCCCTCACCGATATAGCGGTACCCAGTGTCGATCGATTGCATGCCGGAGCCGCAATTGATCTGCACCGTGAAGGCGACCATTGCTTCGCCCATCCCGAGTCGCAAGGCGGCGACCCGCGCAGGATTCATCTCGTCGGCGATCACGTTGACGCAGCCGAGGATGACCTGATCGAAGTCCGATGGGGCGAATGGTTGCCGGGCTAACAGCGGCCGGCCGCACTGAACCGCGAGGTCGACCGGAGTGAACGGCCCCGGCCCGCTGCGTGCTTTCAGGAACGGCGTCCGGCTGCCGTCGATGATAAAAACCGGTCGCGCCATGGGCTTACGGCCTTGTGTTCACCAAACTCGCCAAAGAATTGATGCACGTCGACAGGCTTCTTGTAAATCGGCGAAAGCGCTTCCGGCGCGAAGTGAACGATCTCAACCAGTTTCGCAACCGGTTGGTTCCTCTTCAATCAGGCCGCCTCATTTCGAACATCGCCTCGGGACGGATTTCGAAATAATCGCCACGGCGCCCGGCGCGCACGATCGGGCGCGCCAGCGCAGTCTGGTACACGCCGTCCTTGATGAACGCTTTATCGATGTGAACGGCGACGACCTCGCCGAGCGTGAGCCAAGCCTGCACTTTGCTGCCGTCTGCGCCCTGCAACTGAATGATCTGCGACACCTTACATTCGAACGAGACCGGGCTTTCCGCGACCCGAGGCACGTTGACGCGCTTGCCAGGGGCGGCTGTGAGCCCGGCGATGTTGAATTCGCTGACATCATGGGCGACATGCGCGGCGGTGGCGTTCATCCGCTGCGCGAGGTCCATGGTCGCGAGATTCCAGACGAACTCGCCGGTTTGCTGGATGTTTTCAACGCTGTCCTTCCACGAGGTGGAAGAAAACCCGATGATCGGCGGGTGGTAATTGAAGCCGTTGAAGAAACTGTACGGCGCAAGGTTGATGTTGCCCTTGGTGTCGCGCGACGAGATCCAGCCAATGGGACGCGGAGCAATGATGGCGTTAAAGGGATCGTGCTTGAGGCCATGGCCGTTCGCCGGCTCGTAATAATGCAGGTCTTTCTGGCTCACGCTGGTGTCTTTCAAGTGGGTATTCCGGAAAGATCGAAGCCCCTCATCGGCCGCGCGGGGCGAGGCCTGCAAGGACAAAGTCAATCATCTGGTCGAGGGAGGGACCAGGCTTGCTGGCGGTTTGCGCGATCATCTGCGGGTGGAAAAACCGCATCATGGCAGTACAGGCGCACATCGCCGCCAACGGCACATCCGGCGCTTCGAATTCACCGGCGGCTACGCCTTGGGCAATGACGCTGGCGATGGTCTGGGTGATCCGCTCCATGTGAGCCACGCAAACCTCCCAGCTCTCTTCCATCGCGATCTCGACCATCTCATGCAGCTTGGAATCGCCGACATAGCGTTCGCTATTCATGCGATGGACCGTGCTCAACAGTTCGCGTAGCCGGGAAGCCGCCGAGCCGGGGCGGTTGGCGATGGCCTGGGCCGCCTCTTCGACGCCGCCCATCAAGGTACGGGCGACACCCTCGTGGATCGCCTTCTTTGAATCGAAGAAGCGATAGACGTTCGCCGGGCTCATGCGCAACACTTTGGCGATGTCGGCGACGGTGGTCTTTTGATAGCCGATTTCGCGAAACAGACGCGCCGCCACCTCCAGGATGCGCTCTCGGGTGTCGAGTTCGATATGTTCGGAAACCAGCGTCATCTCATTTCTCGATCAGTCTGCCCCATCTTGAATTATTCCGCTGCCTCGGCAAGCGGAAAGGCGCGTCGTGGCTCGCCCTGATGTTGCGCCGCAAGATCAAGATGTTCGCTTGTCCCGCTTTCTTCAAGGCTCTTGCGGAAGCAGAGGGCATAGAGACCCGGCAAGTACAGCAAGGTCAGGAAGGTTGCAACAAACAACCCGCCCATGATCGTGATCGCCATCGGGCCCCAGAAGGCCGAGCGCGTCAGCGGGATCATCGCCAGGATCGCGGCGAGTGCCGTCAGCACCACCGGACGGGCGCGGCGGACAGTCGCTTCCACAATGGCTTCCTTGCGCGTCAATCCGTGCGACACGTCGGTCTCGATCTGGTCGACTAGGATCACCGCATTGCGCATGATCATCCCGGCGAGCGCGATTAAACCCAGCAGCGCCACGAAGCCAAACGGCTGGTTGGCGACGTTCAGGCCGAGCGAGGCCCCGATGATCCCGAGCGGGGCCGTCAGGAACACCAGAAACAGCCGCGAAAAACTCTGCAGCTGGATCATCAGCAGGGTCAGCATGACGATCGCCATCAGCGGAAACAGGATGAAGATCGATGCGTTGCCTTTGGCGGATTCCTCGAATGCACCACCCATCTCTATCCGGTATGCCGGTGGCAAGCTGTCGCGGATCTGCTGCAGCTTGGGCCAGATCTGGTTGGTCACGTCAGGGGCCTGCACGCCGTCCACCACGTCGCCGCGTACCGTGATCGCCATATCGCGGTTGCGTCGCCAGATGATCGGCTCTTCGTGGGAGTATTCGATCTTGGCGATTTGCGTGAGCGGCACCGCGACGCCGTTGCGCGAGGTCACGGTAAGATCGCCGACATGGCCGAGATCGAGCCGCTCGGAGGGCACCGCGCGCGCGACCACCGCCACTTTTTCGATGCCGTCGCGAATGGTCGTCACCGGAGCGCCAGAGATCAGCATGCTCAGGGCCTGTGAGACGTCCTGCGGCGTCAGGCCAAGCGCACGGGCGCGGTCCTGATCGACGACCAGCTTGAGGTACGGCGACTGCTCGTTCCAGTCGAGCTGCGGATCCTTGACATTGGGGTTCTGCTTGACCACGTCGCGCACCTGATAGGCGATTTCACGCACAGTCTTGGTGTCCGGACCGATGACGCGGAACTGGACTGGAAAGCCGACCGGCGGGCCGAAGTTGAAGCGATCAACCCGCACCCGCGCTTCGGTCAACGCGCCGTCGTATACCGCCTTCTCCAGACGCGCTTTGATCCGCTCGCGCGCCTTCACGTCCTTGGCGACGATCACGATCTCGGCGAAAGCTTCGTTCGGCAGTTGCGGGCTCAGCCCCAGCCAGAATCGCGGCGAGCCTTGGCCGACATACGCTGTATAGGTCGAGATATCCCGATCGTCCTTCAACAGCGCTTCTGCCTTCTTCACCGACTTTTCCGTGACGTTGAATGCAGTCCCCTCGGGTAGCCGCAACTGCAGGAACAACTCAGGCCGCTCGGACAGCGGGAAGAATTGCTGCTGCACATGGCCAAAGCCCACGATGGATAGCGCGAACACGCCAATGGTCGCCAGCACGACCTTGATGCGGTGATCGACGCACCACTGCACCATGCTGCGCAGGCTGCGATAGACGCGTGTCTCGTAAACAGCGTGCGGATCGTGGTTGCGGCTGACGGTGATGTTCGGCAACAGTTTGACGCCGATATAGGGCGTGAAGATCACCGCCACGAACCAGGACGCGACTAGCGCGATCGCCACGATCCAGAAAATGCCACCGGCATATTCGCCGACCGCCGAGTTGGCGAACCCGATGGGCAGGAAGCCGGCCGCCGTGACCAGAGTGCCTGTCAGCATTGGGAAGGCCGTGGATTCCCATGCAAAGGACGCCGCGCGGACCCGATCCCAGCCCTGCTCCATCTTCACCACCATCATCTCGACTGCGATGATGGCGTCGTCGACCAGAAGGCCGAGCGCGATGATCAGCGCGCCGAGCGTGATCCGATGCAGGTCGAGCGACATTGCATTCATGACGATGAAGACGATCGCCAGCACCAGCGGCACCGATAGCGCCACTACGATCCCGGTGCGCCAGCCCAGGGCCAGGAAAGACACGAACAGCACGATGGCCAACGCCTCAATGAACGAGTGCACGAACTCCCCTACCGCGTGCTCGACCACCTTCGGCTGGTCGGCGATCTGTTCGACATTGATGCCCTGCGGCACCGCCTTCATGAATTCCGCGGTCGCTTTCTCGACCTCCTTGCCTAGCTCCAGGATGTTGGCGCCCTTGGCGGTGACCACGCCGATACCGAGCGCGGGCTTGCCTTCCTGACGCACTACAAAACTTGGCGGGTCGACGAAACCGTGGGTGACGCTGGCGATATCGCCCAGCCGGAACACCCGGCCATTGCTTTCGACCGGCGTCTCCGCGACCGCCTTGGCGCCGTCGAGCGCGCCGGTGACACGCAGCGGCACACGCTGCGAGGAGGTTTCGACGGTGCCCGCGGGCACCACGTTGTTCTGCTTGGCAAGCGAATCAAACAGCGCCTGGGGCGTGATTCCGAGCGTCGCCAGTTTGGCGTGCGAGAACTCGACGTAGATTTTCTCGTCCTGGGTGCCGTAAAGATCGACCTTGGTGACGCCGGGCACCTTTAACAGCCGCTGGCGCATGCCTTCGGCGGCCTTCTTCAACTGCGCGTAATCGGCGCCGTCGCTGGTCATCATATAGAGGATCGAGTCGACGTCGGAGAATTCGTCGTTGACGACGGGGCCGAGCAGATTGGCGGGCAGTTGGCCCTGCACGTCGGCCAGCTTCTTGCGCAAGACATAAAACAGGTACGGCACGTCCTTTGGCGGCGTCGAATCCTTGAACGTGACCTGCATCGCCGTGAACGCCGGCTTCGAATAGGTCTGCACCTTTTCGAAATACGGCAGCTCCTGCAGCTTCTTTTCAATCGGGTCCGCGACCTGGCTCTGCATTTCGGCCGCGGTAGCGCCCGGCCAGATAGCCGAGATGTTCACCACTTTGACGGTAAAGAAGGGATCTTCGGCACGGCCGAGCCGCTGGTAAGAGAAGAATCCGGCGACGCCGAGCGCGACGACAAGAAACAGAATGAGCGCGGGATGACTGACCGCCCAGCCCGAAAGATTGAAGCGCTTCATGATGTGCTCCTTCAGAATGAGAGCGAGGAGACGACCCGAACCTTCTGGCTCGGATCGAGCTTCTGCACCCCAAGCACCACAACCTTGGCGCCCTCGTCCACGCCGCCGGTGATGACGACGTCATTGCTCTCGTAGGATTTGACCGTGACCGGGTTCGGCGACACGTCACCCTTGTCATCGACGATGTAGAGCGAGGGATCGCCGCCCTCGCTGAACAACGCCGACAGGGGCAGCCGGGCCACGCGCATCGTTTCGGGATCGGCCAGCGTCAAGGTCGCGGTCATGCCAAGCGAGACGCTGTCGCCGGCGTCAGGCAGCGAGAACTTTGCCAGATAGGTTCGCGTCGCAGGGTCGGCGGCCGGAGCGATTTCACGCAGCTTCGCGGCATATTTCCTGTTCGGCTCGGACCACAGGGTTACGCTGGCGACGCCGTCCTTGGCGCGGCTGAGCAGAGTCTCCGGTATGGCGACCACGGCTTCCTTTTCCGCAAAGCGCGCTACGCGAATCGCCGTCTGGCCGGACGCTACGACCTGTCCGGGGTCGACCAGCGTCGCGGTCACCACCCCTCGGGTGTCGGCGACCAGCGTTGCGTAGGAAAGAGAATTGTTGGTGAGTTCGACCGAGCGCTGCGCGCGATTTAACCGCGCCCGCGCTTCGTCGGCGGCGGCTCTGGACTGATCCATTTGAGCATCGGTGGTCCAGCCTTTTGCGCGCAAGTCCTTGGCGCGCTGCTCGGCGGCGGCGGCCTGCGCCAGCACGCCGGTGGCGGCGCGGAGTTCAGCCTCTGCCTGCTCGGCCTGCAATTTCAGATCGACTTCATCGAGGGTTGCCAGCGGCTGACCGACGTCGACCGTCTGGCCGACTTCCACCAGGCGTTTCGCGACCTTCCCCGGCACGCGGAAACCCATGTCGGTCTCGATCCGGGGCTTGATCGTGCCGACGAAACTGCGCTCCGGCGACTCGGCCTCGTAATGCACGGTAGCCACCAAAACCGGCCGGGTCGGCACCGCTTTTTCCGCGGCCGTGTCAGTGCAGCCGGCCAGCGCAACCGCAATGAAAGCCAGTGATACACCGGCTAAAAGCCTGAAGTAGTTCAGGAAAATAGAGCGGACCAACATGACGGCTTCCCTCGGTTAATATTAGGTTAGTGTTGATTGTTTACTGACAATTGTCAATATTCGTCACTGATCATGATTTCGTGAGCATGGAGGCGGCACAATGGTGTTTTTGCTGATGACACTAGCTGGGCCAAATCGATCGCCGTGGCGCGGCGCGCTGATTGTCGGCTCGATCGCGGTCGGCTGGAGCTGTTCCGACTTGTTCACACGCCGTGGCCCGACGCCTTTCGGCTGACAACCCCGGGCGCGCGGTTGCTTGGCCGCATCTTCTCGGCCTGGAACATGCTGGCCTATGGGGTCGGGATCGTTTTGGAGATGTGGCTGGATCGGTTTGCGATCTCTGCGTTTGCAAACACGAGAGCGCTCACGGATCGCCCTCACTCAGCGAGCTGAAACTGTTCGAACCGATGCAACTCCTCCTCGATGCGGCGTTTAAGTCGGTTGCCCGCGCCCCTCGCCGCACCCCCGATCCAGTGCCAATTCTGCACGAGCAGTTGGCGTTTCTTGCGATCGGTTTTGAGATCGAGCGCGGCCACGATGTGTTCGCCGACCAGAACCGGCAGCGCGAAATAGCCGAACCGCCGCTTCTCCTTGGGGACATAAGCCTCGAAACGATGCTCGTAGTCGAAAAACAGATGGGTGCGCTTGCGCTGGATAATCAGCGGGTCAAACGGCGAGAGGATGTGCACCAGGTCCGTAGCGGCGCTGTTCGTCTCCAGCATATCGGGCTCTGCCCAGTGCTCTTGTTTGCCGGCGCCCTCGATTGCGACCGGCACCAGTTCGGCCCGGCGGACGCGTGCCTCGATCAGGCGCCGGACCGCTGGCTTGCTTGGTGCATCCAAATGGCAGATCGACTCCAGGCTCGCTACTCCCTGTGCCTGCAGGGCGCGATCGAGCAGATAGTCGGTGACTTCCCTGGGCGCAGCGCCCTTTGGCGGCTTGTCCCAACCGAAATGCCGCGTCATCAGCTCGTAAGTCTTGAGCATGCCGTTGCGCTCTGAGATCGTCAGCACCCCGCCATAAAACGCAAGCTGCAGAGCGCGCTTCGAGGGCTTGCGGCTGGACCACAGATGTTGCTTGTCCACCAGCACATCGTCATCGATATCCCGGATCGTAAGCGCACCATCGCGGCGGATCAGCTTCAGCACCTTGCGCAGGTCCGCTGGGCGAACGGTGCCGAGCCATTTGTGTCCCTCGCGCTTGTGGCGCTTCATCGCCGGAATAAAGAAGCGAAGATGTTTCGATGGCACATAGGACAGCGCATGGGTCCAGTATTCGAACACGCTCTTGTCGACGCTCTGGGCATGGCGCAAATCCGCGCGACGATATTCGGGGATGCGGCTCCACAGAATGTGATGGTGACAGCGCTCGACGACGTTGATGGTGTCGATCTGCACATAACCGAGGTGTTCCACGGCAGCCGCAACAGCCTGCGGTCCGTCCCCGAAAGGCGTACGGTTATCGAGCCGCTGGGCGCGCAGCCAGATGCGCCTGGCCGCAGCCTTGGTCAGAGGGTGGAGTTTTTGCGCGCGGGACATCGCGCGGCAATGTAGGCGGATTCGCGGCTATCAAAAGCCGGAAATTAGCTCAGCGTTTCGCCCGCTCCCCGATGCTTCCCGTCGCGATGTCGGTCGCGCACGAGGCTTTACCGTGTTCGGAGGCCTGGCATTTGTACACATTGCCGGTGAGCCGGTCGATCAGCCACATATTCTCGTCGTTCGGGCTCTCCATGCCAGCAAACCTGGTACCGACAGCCGTAATCAACGTGGACAGCAGAATCGCGGCGGCGATTAGAGCTGAGCCGATCAAAATCGGCATCGAAGCTCCCGGCCGGTCTGTCATGACCACGCGAGGCGGCTTGTATTCGTGATGTCTTTTCGGTGACTGGAACAAGGCCCTGATGCTTCGCTCTTCTTCTCTTTATGTGGGCGAGCGACTCGATTAGAGGCGCAACTGGCCGATTTGGTGTCCGCACCTCGGCGCTGCCGCGACGGCCTTGCGCCAG
>VAZS01000035.1 GCA_005884855.1 Alphaproteobacteria bacterium
CAGCAGAACATTGTACAAATCCGGATGGGCCTTCTCGATTTCGTCGAGCAACACCACGCAGTGCGGATGCTGGTCGACGCCGTCTGTAAGCAGTCCGCCCTGATCAAAACCGACATAGCCCGGAGGGGCGCCGATCAGCCTCGAGACGGTGTGTCGTTCCATATACTCCGACATATCGAAGCGGATCAGTTCGACGCCCAGCGATGCCGCGAGCTGTTTTGCCACCTCGGTCTTGCCGACGCCGGTCGGCCCCGAGAAAAGATAGCAGCCGATCGGCTTTTCCGGCTCGCGCAAGCCCGCGCGCGCCAGCTTGATCGAAGCCGCCAGCGCATCGATCGCCTTGTCCTGACCGAACACCACGCGTTTGAGCGTCTGTTCGAGATGTTTTAGCACCTCGGCGTCGTCTTTCGACACGCTCTTGGGCGGAATCCGCGCCATCGTCGCAATTGTCGTCTCGATTTCCTTGATGCCGATGGTCTTCTTGCGCTTGTGCTCCGCAAGCAGCATCTGCGCGGCACCCGACTCGTCGATCACGTCAATCGCCTTGTCCGGCAACTTGCGGTCATGGATATATCGCGACGATAGCTGCACCGCGGCGGTTATCGCCTCGTTGGTATATTTCAGCCGGTGATAGTCCTCGAAATAGGGTTTCAGGCCTTTGAGGATCGCAATCGCGTCGTCCACCGTCGGCTCGTTGATATCGATCTTCTGGAAACGGCGCACCAGCGCCCGGTCCTTTTCGAAATGCTGGCGGTATTCCTTGTACGTGGTCGAACCCATGCAACGGATGGTGCCTGACGCGAGCGCCGGCTTGAGCAAATTCGAGGCGTCCATCGCGCCGCCCGATGTGGCGCCGGCACCGATCACGGTGTGGATTTCATCGATGAACAGAATGGCGCTCGGATGCGCCTCAAGCTCCTTGAGGACCTGCTTCAGCCGTTCCTCGAAATCGCCGCGGTAGCGGGTGCCCGCGAGCAAGGTACCCATATCCAGCGAGAACACGGTAGCCGCTGCCAAGACTTCAGGGACTTCGCTGTCCACAATGCGTTTGGCGAGCCCCTCGGCGATCGCGGTCTTGCCGACGCCGGCTTCGCCGACGAACAGCGGGTTGTTCTTTTGTCGGCGACAAAGCACCTGGATGGCGCGGTTGATTTCGGCATTGCGTCCAATCACTGGATCGATCTTGCCGTCGCGCGCTTTCTTGTTCAGGTTGACGCAATAGGTTTCGAGCGCCTCGCCCTTCTTCTTCGAATCCTCGTTGCCCTTGGTCTCGGTTTCTTCGTCGACGCCCCGCACCGGGCGCGCCTCGGAGACGCCGGGCCGCTTGGCGATGCCGTGGCTTATGTAATTGACCGCGTCATAGCGGGTCATGTCCTGCTCCTGCAGGAAATAGGCCGCATGACTCTCGCGCTCCGCGAAAATCGCTATCAAAACGTTGGCGCCAGTGACTTCCTCGCGTCCGGAGGACTGGACATGAATGACCGCGCGCTGAATTACGCGCTGAAAGCCGGCGGTGGGCTTGGCGTCGTCACCCCCGTCGGTGACCAGATTCTCAAACTCTGTCTCAAGATAATTGACGAGGCTGGTGCGCAGCTTGTCGAGATCGACGCTGCAGGCACGCATCACGGCTGCCGCATCGGAGTCATCGATCAGCGACAGCAAAAGATGTTCCAGCGTGGCGTACTGATGGTGGCGTTCGTTCGCGATCGCCAGCGCACGATGCAGAGATTGTTCAAGGCTTTGGGAAAAAGTCGGCATTCGCGTCCTCTGTGGCCCCCACCATCATGATCGCCGCCGCCCGCTCAGGCAACAACAACCTTTTCCATATAGTTATATAAGATCGCGGCGAAAGAGCGGTTCCCGCGACTCGCTTGCGGTCGTGCAGAAAGTCTACATCCAAAAAGCCGGCTAACGTGCCCAAAGAAAGGCGCAGGGCTGGCTGATCGATCGGATTTTTGATGCAAAACCCGTTCCTCGTTTGGGGCGGATTACGCGCGCTGCTACTTTTTTTCCATCACACATTGCAGCGGGTGCTGGTGTTTGCGCGCAAAATCCATCACTTGCGTGACCTTGGTCTCAGCGATCTCATAAGTGAACACGCCGCACTCACCGATCCCGTGGTGATGGACGTGGAGCATGATCTTGGTGGCGGCCTCGACGTCCTTCTGGAAGAATTTCTCCAAGACGTGAACGACAAACTCCATCGGAGTGTAGTCGTCGTTCAAAATCAGGACGCGGTACAGATTGGGGCGCTTGGTTTTGGGCTTGACCTTCGCGATGACGGAAGTGGCCGGACCGCTGGCCCCGCCGCCCCGCTGCTCATCGTTGCCCATTCGAGCAGCCGATATCCCGACTGCGGCGGCTGGCGCGGAACAGGCGGCTCTTGAAGTCACTTGTAACATGGCACAGGCGTTCGAATTCCCCAGGGTAGGCTGACAGCGGAGTGGTGATGTTCTCCTGCCGGAGCGCATCGTGACAAGTTCCCAGACACCTTTTCAGATCGCCGCTCCGGTCCGGCCCAACCGCTGGACAGCAGCAATATGGGTTGGCCACCGGCTCGCTGCAAGCGCGCAAACATCCGCCGGATGCGACCTGCGGCGGACCGATTCCCGCCCGCGCGATGAGGCCAAGTTTAGCAATCCTGCGGGCTTTGACAAAATAAGATCACGAGCCATTCACCAATCCTTGACGAAGCGCTGCCGGCGACGCCGCAAAAAATCTGTGCGAAACACTCGAAAGCAAAAGCCCGGCCGAAACGGCCGGGCTTTGATTCTGGAAGCAGCATTCAAACTATTTAGGCGCTCGCGGCGGGGGTGAACCTCGCGACTAGGCCCTCTAGCGGCTTATACGTCTGCTTTGCGAGATCGGTGTAGAGTCCCGCAATCTTCTGCGATTCGGTGACAAAAGTCTCATAAGCCGACTTCGCGAACTCGGTCTGCACTTCAAGCGCCTTGTCCAACGACTTCACGCCGGAAAGCTTTTCGACATACGACCTGGTGTCTTCGAACGATTTCTTCGTGTAATCGCCGTAGGCGCTTGCAATCGCCTGAAGCCCGTTCTGAACGCTAGCTGCCGAAGCGACAACCGTGTCGAAGTGTTGTTTCCCGTACTGCTGTATCTCTTCAACTTTTACCATGGCGAGTCCTTCCGAGACTGTTGTGAACTTGTGTGATCTTGCCGGGACGCCCCGGCCCCTGACAACGCCTTATATAGTGCAACGCACAATCAGGTCAACCATTTTTGTGCGGCGCACAAACGACTTAATTAGCGGCAAATACCGGGTGCGGAGGCAAGGGTTCATTAAGCTTTTGGCAACTCAGGCCACCTAACCTGATCGTTCAGGCTCGTTCGGCTGCAGAAGCGGAAAAAAACCGTGGGAATGCAGTGCCTTACCTAGGTGGAATGCAGTGCGTTACCCAGAACGTCGGCCTGAGATACCATTCGTCGGGAAGACGACGTTTGAATTGCAGGTTTTGAGCAGGGCACGCGGCCGGTACCGGGCATAATTTAGCCTCACGAACCGGTGATCAACGCAGAAATTGGGGCGGGGAAGTTCATGCTTTGCACAAACTTGGCTTCCTCTCGCGTGTTGCGGGTTTGCGTTCTCGGGCTGACCACGGTCACCACCGCTGCCATCTTCACCGGCGATGCCGCGCAAGCGCGGCGATCCCAGCATCCTCGCCATGCCCGGCACGACCAAGAAGCCCGGCAGAGCTATAGCCCCGCGTTCTCTTCAATCATCGTCGACGGGAACTCCGGCGCCACGCTTTCCGCCAGCAATCCGGACGCCAGCCGTCATCCTGCCTCCCTTACCAAGATCATGACCCTGTATCTGTTGTTCGAGCGCCTCGATGGCGGCAACATGCAGCGGTCGTGATAGCGGAAACCATCGCCGGTAGTGAAGGCGACTTCGCCAAGCTGATGACCCGGAAGGCGCGCGCGCTCGGCATGGCGCGAACCGTATATCGCAACGCCTCGGGTCTGCCCGATGATGAACAGGTGACGACGGCACGCGATCAATCCACGCTGGGTCGCGCCATTCAGGATCGCTTTCCGCGATATTACCGCTACTTCTCGATGACCGCTTTCAACTATCACGGCCAATCGATCCGCAACCATAATCGCCTGTTGGGCAAGGTCGAAGGGGTCGATGGCATCAAGACCGGTTACACGCATGCGTCCGGCTTCAATCTCGTAACCTCGATGCGCCGTGGCAACCGCCACTTGATCGGCGTGGTGCTGGGCGGCCGGAGCGGCGGTTCGCGTGACGCAATCATGCGCAACCTGCTTGCGGACAACGTGGAAAAAGCCGCTAGCAAGCGCACCGTTGCCGCGATCACCGAGCGCAACCCAGCCGATGCCAATACCGACGTCGCGCAAACCGAGCCCGAATCAAAACCGGTTCAGCCGGTTCAGGCGCAGACCGTGGTTCAGTTCGCCGTGACGTCCGCTGAACCGGCCGTAGCGCCGAACGCCCGTTCGGCCGCACCGAATGCGGGATCGATTCTCGCCGCGGCGACCGCGGCTGCGCCGCAGGCCAAGGCCGACCCGATGCCGCTGACCAACGGCGTCATCCAAAGCCAGGAGCTGACGACAATCCCTGGCTCCTCCGAACCAATGAAACCGGTCAGGGTCAAAACCGTACAGGTAAAAGCGGGACAACTGAAGCTGGCCTCGGCCGCGACCTCGCAGGCCGCCACGAGTATCATCAGCGCGATTCCGCCGCCACGCCCGGGCCCGCCGGAGACATCGAACTCAGTAGTAGCGAAAGGCGAAGCCACCAAAACTGAGCTAATCAAAACTGAGCTCGCAAGGACCGAAATGCCGCCTCAGCCAGCCAATCACGGTACTGGCAACGGTCTGCTCGGCGTTCTCCCGGCATCGAGCCTCCCATCTGCTTCCCCGTCGCAAGCAATGGCGTATGCCGATCCGGCTCCGCGCGCACAACGACACCAGTCCCTTTTGCAAGACAGTGCAAGTAAGCCGGCCACAGCCCACACCGGGTGGATCGTTCAGGTCGGCGCTCTGGAGAGCGAGAGCGAAGCGCGGCAGCGCATCGATGCGGCTCGCAATCAAGCCCGTGGTCTGTTGGCAAAGGCCGATCCGTTTACCGAGCCGGTGGTCGCCAAAGGCGACAGGAAGCTGTACCGGGCCCGCTTCGCCGGGCTTGCCCGCGATCAGGCCGAAGCCGTCTGCCGGACGCTGAAGCTCTCGGATATCTCCTGCATCACCGTTCGCAACTGATCAATTTTTCCCAAAACGCGCACGCTGGCCCCGATCGCCGGCGCAGCGGCGCGGCGTGGCGTGGCGTGACGCAGCTAAAATCATACCGATCGTCCTGCTGCAAACTTATCGTCAAGCTTTTCCAGCTAATACTGCTGACATGAAAGATCGACCACGCCGGACAACGGCGGGCAGGTACGGGACGTCAAACGGAGAGACCTTCGGGGCAGCATCGGTATGGCGTTGGTAGCGTTGTTCGGAGTTAGCTGTGATGCGTGCGAAGCAAAGTATCCTTGGCCTCGTTTACACGGGCGGCGAGATACGTCGACCCCCCTTGGTCGGGATGCAATTTCTTCATGAGCGCGCGATGCGCCCGGCCGATGTCGTCACGGCTCGCCCCCGGTTGCAAGCCAAGGATTTGATAGGCCTCCTCGTTCGTCATTTTGCCGCTCGACGACGCGCGGCCCTGCCACCCTGCCGAGTTTCCCTGCGCGTTCTGACGCCATGCGGGAAACCTGCGGTCCAGATAGCTTTCAAGTAGCGACACGCTTTCGGCGTCGAAGCCGGAGATCATGGCGGTGAGCTGCGCCAGATCGAATTCGTCCAATGCATGGCCAGCATAGGGTCCGTCCACGATCTGGCCGCGCAGTTCGCCACTGTCGTGATCGAGCGTCATGTCGAGAAATTGCGAGCGGACCCTCGAACTCTGCCCAGGCGAACGCCGCGCGCTTCCGCCTCCGAACATCGCGCCGATATTTCCGAAGCCGGATGCGCCGAACGGTGACCAACCGAGCAGCCCCGCGCCGAAAATGCCGATCGGGATGGCGACTGCAAGTTCTCCCTTGAGGCCGGTAAACGCGGCAACCGCGAGCGCCACGACTCCGCCGCCAATCTTGATGCCGCGCGCAAGCACGACCGGATTGGCCGCGCGAAACAACTGCAGCAGCGAATACAGGAGAAGAACGGCAACGACGCCGGCGATCAGGGTAGCCATGGATTTAATATAGTCGCATCAAGGCCAAAAAGCAGGGCGTTCCTCGCCTGCGACGAGATCTGAAGCCGATCTCATTTCATCTGACCGAGCAATTTCGCGGCGCCGCTGCCCGTCCTGGATAGCCGAAGCAACGCCTCGCGTCCCCCAGCAGCATAGGCCGCAGCGGCGCGCAACAACTCGCGCAATTGCGCTGCGGCCCCGGGATCGAACCTGCACCAGGCCCCGCCAGTCAGCCGCGCGATCTCGCGGAACGCCTGCTCGGCGACGGCGTCGTGACCTTCCTGAAACATAAAAACTGGTACCTTGAGCAAACCAAGTTCGCCCGCCCTGGCGCAGAGATCGTCGACGCTCTCCTCCATGGCATCGCCGACAAAGACAACGGCGCGGACGCCGGAGGCCACCGCCTCGCGTCGCGCTTCGGACAACACCTTGCCGATCTGGGTATTGCCGCCCCGGCAGTCGATTTTGCTCATCAGCTTGGCTAGCTGCGCGCTATCGGAAATCCATCCGGTCGCGCGGCACTCATT
>VAZS01000377.1 GCA_005884855.1 Alphaproteobacteria bacterium
AAGCGGTCGGCCGTCCGGTCGATGCATTACTCGCTAATGCCGGCAGGGGCCTCGGACATGCGTTCCTCGATCAGGATTTCAACCAGGCCAGGCTGGTGGTCGATACCAATATCACGGGAACACTGTATCTCATTCACAAGGTCGGAAACGACATGCGGGAGCGCAATGCCGGGCGAATCCTGATCACCGGTTCCATTGCGGGATTTACTCCTGGAAGTTTCCAGGCGGTCTACAACGGCACCAAGGCTTTCCTCGACTCGTTCTCGTTTGCGCTTCGTGAAGAGCTGCGGGACACCAACGTCAGCGTGACCTGCTTGATGCCCGGCGCCACCGAAACCAAATTCTTTGAACGCGCCGGCATGATGGACACCGCCATCGGTACATCGAAATAGGACGACCCGGCGGATGTCGCCAAGACCGGGTTCGATGCAATGATGAGGGGCGATGGCGATGTCGTGACCGGCTGGAAAAACAAGTTTGGATCGGCGGTCGCCAATGTAACGCCGGCGGGCGCACTAGCGCGGCAGCATCGGGGCATGGCCGAACCCGGGTCCGCTAAATCCTGAGGCTCGCCGGATATCTACCCCGCTCTTACTCGAAAGCCGGTCTGGCGCTGTGATCGTCGTGCTCGCTGAATTGCTCCGGGCGGATTCCGTCTGGATGACTGAAGATTTCGAAAGCCGAGCCGCGGGCGACAGCGACCAGAGTTATTCCGCATGCCTCGGCCGTCCTGACGGCAAGCGCGGTCGGCGCTGAAATGGCCACCAATATGCACGAGCCGATCACTGCAGTTTTTTGAACCATCTCGACAGAGACCCGGCTGGTGAGGATGATCGCGCCGCTTTCGCCGGCAATCCCTTCAGTCGCGAGGGCGCCTGCCAACTTGTCGAGCGCATTGTGTCGGCCGACATCCTCCCGGGCGAGGACAAGGCCGTCATCAGGCAGATAGAAGCCGGCTGCGTGGGTCGCGCGCGTCGTGCGGTTCAGTTTTTGCGCATTGGCGAGCGCTTCGACGGCTTGTCCGATCTGGCTCGGATCAAGCGAGATGGCCCGGCTCGATGATGGAATTTGCCGCGTCGCTTCGCTCAGGCTTTCTATACCGCAAAGGCCGCATCCGGTCGGACCGGTCAACCGGCGCTGTCGTTTCTTGAATTGCCGGCCGGCATCCGGCGTCAGCCACATGCGCAGTTCGATGCCCTCCAGGCTCGGGACAATTTCCAGGCTCTGGATATCGGTTGCGCTCTTGACGATGCCTTCAGTCAGACTGAACCCAACTGCAAGATCGCTCAGGTTGGACGGCGTTGCCATCAGGACTGCTGCCGTGCTCCCATCGTAAACCAGCGCAACCGCGCATTCCTCCGCGACCTCGCGGCGATCCCTATATCCCTGGCGGTTCAGCCGCGGCACTCCGATGGACGCGGGCGGAAGCACCATCTCCTCGGGGTTAAGACGATCGACAAGCATGGTTCTCAACGCCCCTGAAAATGTCCGGCTCGCGCTACGCACGGATTCTGACCGGGACTGATTTACCTGCCGGCGTTTTCGACTCCTGATCGTGGTGCGACAACGCGATCAGCGGATTCATCTCCGGGTAATAAGATGCGATGCAGCCGTCGGGCAAATTGAATGGAGTGATCTTCAACGGGCCGACCTCACGGTGAACGCCGTCTTCGGCGTCGCTGACGAGCGACACCATCTGGCCCTCCTGCAGGCCGGCGCGTTCGATTTCCTTCGGGTTGATGAGAAGCACCTGGCGGGTACCCTCGATGCCCCGGAGGCGGTCGCTGAAACCGTAAATCGTCGTATTGAACTGATCGTTGCTGCGCAGCGTGACCAGGCGGTAGCGGTCCGGCGCGTCCTTGAAACCGGTGGAGCTCAGGGTTTGCGGCGCCGTGAATTCCGCCTTGCCGCTCTTGGTCTTCCAGATCCGCTCGCGTGCCGCGTTGCCGCGATAAAATCCGCCGGGCGTAAACATGCGCGCGTTGAAGTCATGGAATTCCTTGGGGTAAGTCTTGGCAATGAGATCGCGAATCAGACCATAGTCGCCGACCCAGTCGTCCCACCTCACCTTCGGATTTGACGGCAACGTCGCCTTTGCGATTCCGGCGACGATCGCGGGTTCGGATTTCAGGTGCTCGCTTGCGGGCGTTCGCAGGCCGCTCGAGCCCTGAATGCAACTGAAGGTGTCCTCCACGGTCACTGCTTGCGGCCCGCTCGCTTGCATGTCCTGTTCGGTACGCCCACGGCACGGCAGCAGATAAGCGGCCTTGCCGTTCACAAGATGGCTATGGTTCAGCTTGGTGGCGACCTGGACCGTGAGCTCCATTTTGGTCCAGGCTGCCTCCATTGCGGCACGCTCGGGAATCGCGCGGACGAAATTGCCGCCCAGTCCAAAGAACGCCTTGACCTTGCCGCTGAGGATGCCCTCGCAGGTCTCAACCGTGTTCAGCCCTTTCTTTCGTGGGGGCTCGAACCCGAACTGCTTTGCGAGCTTGTCGAGCGGCACCAATTCCGGCTTCTCGGAAATGCCGACGGTTCGCTGGCCCTGTACATTGGAATGGCCGCGCACCGGCGACAGACCGGTGCCGTCTCGGCCGATATTGCCTTTGAGCAGAAGCATATTCAGCAGCATCGCGATGTTGTCGAAGCCATGAAAATGCTGTGTCAGGCCCATCCCGTAGATGCCGATCACGCGGTCGGCTTCGACATAGACTTGCGCGGCGCGTTCGATGTCGGCTCGGCTCAGGCCGGATGCCGCCTCGATCTCATCCCATGAAGTGCTGCGAACCTTGGCTTCGAACTCCTCGAATCCATGCGTGTGCTGCTCGATGAAGGGCACATCGAGCACGCGTCTGCCGTTTGCCTTGGCCTGGTCATCGGCGGCGAATACGTGCTTGCAGATACCGAGAATGACGGCGATGTCGCCGCCGGCTTTGACCTGGTGGTACTGGCTGCTGATCACGGTCTCTTTTCCCGTCAGCATTTCCAGCGGATGTTGCGGATTGATGAAGGTCTCAAGCCCTTTTTCCCGCATCGGATTGAATGTGATGATTTGCACCCCGCGCTTGGCCGCATCCTGCAGCGGGTGAAGAAAACGCGGGCTGTTGGACCCGGTGTTCTGTCCAAAGAAGAACATGGCGTCGCAATTGCTGAGATCTTGATAGACGACCGTCCCTACCCCGACGCCGATCAGTTTTTTCAGCGCGACCGAAGTGGTTTCGTGGCACATGTTGGAGCTGTCGGGCAGGTTATTGCAGCCGTACAGGCGTGCGAACAACGCATAGAGATAGGAAGTCTCGAGGCTTGCCCGCCCCGAGGAATAGAAGACGACCGATTGCGGATCGAGAGATTTGAGTTGCGAGCCGATCGCCGCGAACGCTTCTTCCCACTCGCAGGGCACGTATCTGTCGCTCGCGAGGTCGTAGCGCATGGGATGGGTCAGGCGACCCTGCTGCTCGAGATCATAGTCGTTCCAGTTACGCAGCTCGCTGACCGTGTGCTTGGCGAAAAATTCCGGCGTACAGCGGCGCGTGGTCAATTCCCAAAGCGTGGCCTTTGCGCCATTTTCGCAAAACTCGAACGTGTGATAGTCGGCCGGCTTGGCCCAGGAACACGAAACACACATAAACCCTTTCGGCTTATTCTGTCGCCGCAGCGTATCCAGCGCGGCAGGTGTG
Source organism: Alphaproteobacteria bacterium (assembly GCA_005884855.1). Lineage (GTDB taxonomy): Bacteria > Pseudomonadota > Alphaproteobacteria > Rhizobiales > Xanthobacteraceae > Bradyrhizobium. The sequence goes on from VAZS01000377.1 coordinate 3,678, forward strand.
GCCCATTCCTTTCCGAAAATTCGCGCGATGCCCTTGAGCGATCCCCAACCGCCGGCGGGCCCATCATATTCAACGGTGTTGTGGTCTTTGCGATCAACCTTGGTCTCGGTCTCGGACATAATAGATTCCTGCGCTGCACTCAGCCCGCTTTTGTCGGCTATTAACGGGCTATCGGCAGCATGGGTTCCGCTTGCGGTCCAATTAGCTTTTTAGCGAGCTTCCGAGCAGCGGCGCGTTGCGTCAGGCCTGCGATGTGAAAGGAGGATTCGATGCCGATCCAAATTTGCAGCACCTGCGGGACTTCGTTTCCGGATGCTTCCGAACCGCCGTCCTGCTGCCCGATCTGCGAGGATGAACGTCAGTTCGTGCCGCTGGGCGGACAGGTCTGGACAACTCCGGAGAAGCTGGCGCGTGGGCACGTCAACGCCTGGCGGCAATTGGAAAGGGGACTCTTCGAAATCCACACTCATCCACAGTTCGGCATTGGCCAGCGCGCGCTTTTGTTGCGGACTGCCGAGGGTAATCTGCTGTGGGACTGCGTAAGCTTACTGGACGACGCGACCAAGGCGCTCATTGGCGAATTGGGCGGGCTTCGTGCGATCGCGATTTCGCACCCGCACTATTACACGTGCATGCAGGATTGGGCGCGCAGCTTTGGCTGCCCGGTGTATCTGCACGCCGCAGACACAGAATGGGTCATGCGTCCCGATCCCGCACTTTGCCACTGGCAAGGCGAGACCCGTGAAATCGTGCAAGGTGTGACGCTGCTCAGGCTCGGCGGCCACTTTCCTGGTGGCACCGTGCTCCATTGGGCCGGTGGCGCTGAGGGTTCCGGTGCGATTCTGAGCGGGGATGTGGTTCAGGTCGCCGCGGATCTCAGCCGGGTTTCCTTCCTTTGGAGTTACCCCAATATGATTCCGCTTTCAGCGCCGACGGTTCGCCGCATCGCTGGCACGCTCAGGGATTGGAAGTTCGATCGGATCTATGGCGCCTTTCCCGGACGCCAGGTGATGACCGGCGCCGCTCAAGCTGTGCAACGCTCAGCTACCCGCTACATCGAACTTCTGGAAGGCGAGCAGTTATAGAACCGCCGACCTTTGCGTGCGCCGGCGGTGCTTCAATATGCCCGTAGAAACACGGAACCAGCTGAGAGAGCGCAGGTTTGTTTTCGTCAAGTGATGCGGACCAGTCGCCATGTACAAATCCGTTCACGGGATCATTGCAATCTTGCTCGTGCTGGCTGCGGTAATGGCCGCAGTAGCGATCCTCAGCGAGCATGGCGGACAGCGAATGGTGAGCAATGACCAGGAGGCTCCAGCGGGCTCTTCCGGCATTGCACGCCCGCATCCGCCGCTCGATCGTGCGCCGGGAGAGCCTTTGAAAACCCCATTGTAAGATCGACCTCTCGGCAACAGCTCGCGCCGGTTCGCGCCATTCACGGGAGCATCGGTCGGGTAGCCGACTCTCCAGCTTCTGCGCGCGCAGCGCTGGACATTTCCATGAATTTGACGGGGACCAGCCGCCAAACGCGCGTTACCTCAATCTTGAAGGCCGTAGCCCGAACTCATTGCATAGACGGTGGGTCGCCGCGACGACGTCCGGACGGTCGATGACGTCCAGAAGTTCGGTGAGAGCCTGTTCGGCGTCGTAGGGGCCTCGGTCGATGTGCTCTGCGAGCAAGGATTGAGCGTCTCGCATCGCCCGGACGATGAGCTCTTCGTCGGTTGCGCCAACAAATCCAGCGACACACATGCTTATTTCCTCTGGCATAGGCGGCCACTGATGCAGTCGCACGGCTTAAATGAGCGCCAGATCGATTGGTTCCACATCGAGGTGTGCGATGCGGCGGGCGCTTCTCACCGGCATCCCAAGGCTCCACTCAGCAGGACTCGCGCCATTGTTTTTTTAGCCGTAAGCTTGCGTGTTGCAAGGGGAGGGGGCGCGCTCTGGCAATGCTGACCGCACAGCGGCAATCGATCAGACTATTGCAGACTGTGTTGGCAGCTGCGGTCGCGGTTCCGGCTTTGCTTTTTTGCTTCGCGGCCTGGCAGGCCTACAAGAACGACGAAGGAGTGGCCGAAGACCAGATCCATCGATCGCGCGACGTCCTGAACGAGCACGCGTTGAAGGTCTTCGAGGCGGTGGAACGAAGCATTGCCCAAGTCAACGAGATCATCCGGGACATGCCGGATCAGGAGATTTCAGCCAATCAAGAGAAGCTGCACGATCGGTTGCAGCGCATGGTCGGCAGTTCGCCCGAGGTGAAATCGTTCTGGATTTTTGACCGCAACGGCCGCGCACTGGTCAACAGCATCGGCTATCCGATGCCGATGGTCGATTTTTCCGACCGTGATTACTTCAAGGCCCATGTCGAGCGCGACGTCGGCACATTTATTGGCGCGGTTTTGCGACCTAGGGCGCCATACGGCGGATCACCGTTCTTCGGCGTAAGCCGCCGCAGGATGGGACCCGATGGAAGTTTCGCCGGCATCATTCAGGCTTCGGTGTTGCCGGATTATTTCGAAGGATTTTACGCGAAAATCGGCAAGGCCCCGGGAAGCTATTTTTCGTTGATCCGCGACGACGGACTCATTCTTGCGCGCTACCCGGCTTTATCCGGTGAGATGCGGCTGCCGGCGCATGACAATCTGCTCAAGGCGTTCCGCGCTCACCCGGTAGAGGGTACGCTGACGCTGACTTCACTCATTGACGGCGTCAGCCGCCGTGTCAGCTATCTCAGGCTTCCGGAACTTCCGGTGTTCGTGCTGTCCGGTCTGGAAACGACCGCCATCCGGGACGAGTGGATTTCCCAAATGAGCCGGCACCTGATCTTCGGCATCCCGGCAACCGGCGCCCTCATTTTCCTGGTCGCATTGACGCTTCGGCGCACAACGCGAATGTATGAGGAGGCCAACCGCAGAGAGGTTGCGGAAGGAGCGCTGAAGCATGCCCAACGACTTGAAGCGTTGGGTCGCCTGACGGGCGGCGTCGCCCACGACTTCAACAACCTGCTGATGGTGGTCGGGGGATCCGCCAGGAAGCTCAGGCGTACGGACAAGGATGCCCAGGAATTGCGGTCGCTCCAGATGATCGAGGCTGCCGTTCAGAAAGGCGAGCGCCTGACCCGCAAATTGCTGGCGTTCTCGCGCCGGCAAAGCCTGTCGCCCGAGATCATTGACTTGCCGGAATGCGTGAGGAAACTTCGCGCCGTGCTTGAGCAGTCTGTCCAGGACGACGTCGAGATGGAGCTTGTGGCGCCGGCGAAGGCGATCGCCGTCAAGGTCGATCCGGACGAACTCGAAATCGCGCTTTTGAATCTTGCTCTGAACGCACGCGACGCCATGCCTCATGGAGGACGCATCAAGATCACCGTCGGCACGGCGCCGTTCACAACAAAGGCCGGCCACGGCGACTTGGCCGAGCATGACATGGCCTTCATCGAGTTAAGCGATACCGGAGTCGGGATACCCGACTCTATCCGCGAGCGCATCTTCGAGCCGTTCTTCACCACGAAGTCCGTGGACAAGGGAACAGGGCTCGGATTGAGCCAGGTTTACGGATTTGTTCAGCAATCGAACGGCGCCATCACGGTTTCAAGCGCGCCCGGTGGCGGTGCGACATTCAGGATAGTCCTCCCAATCAGTGCAGATGCGCCGGCGCCAAGATCGGCTCAGCCGTTTGAAGGCGGCTCAAAGGAGGTTGGAGGTGCCACCGTGTTGCTGGTCGAGGACCATCCGGACGTGTCAATCGTGGCGGCGGATTACCTGGAACAGTCTGGCTGCGAGGTGCTGCTGGCCAATTCCGCTGAAGCCGCGATCGACGTCTTGAACAAGAGACATGGTATCGATCTGGTTTTGTCAGACATCGTGATGCCAGGCATGAGCGGGCTGGAATTGGGCCGGCTGGTCCGCGAATATCATCCCGAGATACCTGTCATCCTCGCTTCCGGCTATAGCGACAAGGCCGCCGTCGCGACCGCAGAGGGCTTCACGCTTATTCCCAAGCCATATTCACCGGAGTCTCTTCAGCGCATCATTGCGGCGAAGCTCGACGAGACAAGAAAGCTCCGCGTAGTCTGAGCGCCAGCCGTTGCGGCATCTCTGGTCATCAAATGGTGATCTCATTGAGGACCGGAAACGTCATCTAATGCCTGTTTGGGTGGGTTCTCGGGGCTGCCTTCTGGTATACATTAGGGCGAATTCCCGATCGACGGGCACTCGATCGCCATTTGACCTAAACGAGGCCGGTGCGGCGCCCCTGAAGTAACTAGATGATGCTCTGGCCAATTTTTGCATTGATGACACTTGCGGCGGTGCTTGCGGTTTGCTGGCCGCTCGCACGCCGTCAGCAAGCCGTCCGTTCGGGAACCGATGTTGCTGTTTATCGCGACCAGCTCGGCGAGATCGACCGCGACGAGGCCGCAAGCCTGATTGGCGGCGTAGAGGCCGAAGCGGCGCGGGTCGAAGTATCCAGGCGTTTGATCGCCGCGGTGGAAGCCACCAAAGCCGCTACTGCCGTCGCCACCCCCGTTCCGGCCGCGAGCTACCGTCGGGCAACGCTCGCGGGCGCCATCATTCTGCTGCCGCTGGGCGCAGCTATTACCTATCTCTCGCTGGGGTCGCCGAACCTTGTCCCCGTTTCGATGAACGCGGCGCAACCTGTTCCGCCCGCAATCGAGGACACGGTTGCTCGTGTCGAAACCTATCTGCAGAATAACCCAAAAGACGGGCGCGGCTGGGAAGTGCTTGCACCGGTCTATCTTCGTCTCGGACGCTTCAACGACGCTGTCGTGGCCCGGCGCAACGCGGTGGAGATTTTCGGACCGGATGCGGCACGGCTTGCCGATCTCGGCGAAGCCATCGTAATGGCTTCCAGTGGCGTGGTGACGCCTGAGGCAAAGAGCCTGTTCGAGCGCGCCAGCGCCGCAAATCCCGAAGATGTAATGGCGCAATATTATCTCGGGCTTAGCGCCAAGCAGGAGGGCCGCCGCGACGAGGCGGTAAAGCGATGGACCGCGCTGGTGTCCAGCGCCCGAGAGGGCGCGGAGTGGTTACCGCTGGTGAAGAATGCGTTGGCGCGCATTGACGAGAAAGAGCCGTCGTTCATTGCGCCGCCTAATTCGGACGCTGCGTCACCGGCGCCGAACGCAAGCCAGGTCACCGCTGCCGCGCAGATGGCACCAGCCGAGCGCAACCAAATGATCGAAGGTATGGTCGCGCGTCTTGCCCAGCGCATGGCTGAGAACGGCTCCGACGTCGATGGATGGCTTCGCTTGATCAAGGCTTATTCCGTGCTCGGCGAGCGTGAAAAGGCGCTGAGCGCTGCCGCCAATGCCCGCAGTGCTCTTGCCGGCGACAATGACAATCTGCGTCGGATCGGCGAACTGGCAAAAGAGCTCGGACTGGAAGGCTCATGACACGGAAACAGCGCCGCCTCATTTTAATCGGCTCAAGTCTCGGCGTGCTCGCCATCGCAGTTGCCCTGGTGCTCAGTTCACTTCGTGAATCGATTGTGTTTTTCAATTCGCCGACCGACATCGCCGAGAACAAGGCCGCTCCCGGAAAGCGCGTTCGCCTTGGCGGCATGGTGAAGATGGGCAGCCTGGAGCGCGGCGACAATTTGCAGGTCCGCTTCGAGGTGACCGACGGCAACAAGGACATTCCGGTCAATTACCGGGGAATCGTGCCCGACCTGTTCCGCGAAGGGCAAGGGGTCATCGCCGAGGGTCATCTGGAGCCGGGCGGCAGCTTCACGGCCGAGACCGTTCTCGCCAAGCACGACGAAAACTACATGCCGCGCGAGATCGTCGAGACCCTGAAAAAGCAGGGACACTGGCAAGAGACCGCGGCGCCGAACCCGGCCAAGGTTCGGCAAAGCGTAAAGTAAACGGGGAAACACCTGAATGATCGCCGA
>VAZS01000036.1 GCA_005884855.1 Alphaproteobacteria bacterium
AACAGCGCGAAATCGGTGGAGCCTTCGTCTTTCAAGGTCTGGATCGCGGCACTAAGGCCTAGCGTTGCATATCCCTTGCGGCGGCTATCGTTGCGGGTCAAAACGCCGCCAATACCCCCCGCGCGCATTCTGCGCCCATTCCATTCGATGTCGCGGCGATAAATCCCGATGTGGCAGACGGCTTCACCTGTTTCAGTTTGAAGCAGCACGCGCAGCTCGGCATGAGCAAAGACGGTGCCGGCCCACGGCAGTTTTGCGACGATCTCCGGCGGCCATACCGCGTTGAACAGCGGTTCTGCGATCGGCCACGATTGGTTTCCGTCTAGGACGTCGATTTCAATGCTCATTTCCAAGCTCGCACGTGCGGGGGTGCTGAAGACGGGTGCCCAGATATCCTGTTTTATCCTGCCGGAACCTTCTATAAGGGGTTCCGTTAAGTCACGTCTCCCCTCAGTGCGGACATCGCCCCATGACATTTACGCTTCCCAATCTGCCTTACGCTTATGACGCCCTTGCACCTCATATGTCCAAGGAAACGCTCGAATATCATCACGACAAGCATCACCAGACTTACGTGACGAACGGAAACAACGCGATCAAGGGGACCGAATTCGAGGGCAAATCCCTCGAGGAGATCGTCAAGGGTTCGTTCGGCAAGAACGCGCCTATCTTCAACAATGCCGGACAGCATTACAACCACTTGCACTTCTGGAACTGGATGAAGCCCAACGGCGGCGGCAGCAAGCTGCCCGGCCGTCTGGAAAAAAAGATCAATGACGATCTCGGCGGGCTGGAAAAATTCAAGACCGATTTCGCCGCCGCCGGCGCCAGTCAGTTCGGTTCGGGCTGGGCGTGGCTCACGATGCAGAACGGCAAGCTGGAAGTGACCAAGACCGCCAACGGCGAAAATCCACTCGTCCATGGCGGCACGCCGATCCTCGGCGTCGACGTGTGGGAGCATTCCTATTACATCGACTACCGCAATCGGCGCCCGGACTATCTGAAGGCGTTTGTCGATCACCTGGTGAACTGGGAATATGTCGACCAGCTGTTCGCCAAACTCTGACACTTCTTACGCGTTACGGCACAACTTGAGGGCGGCGGCATCTGGCCGCCGCCCTTTTAATTTACGACGCTGTGCGCGGATGATTGCGCTTACGGCAGAAAACCAGGGCAACGGACATCAAGCATTGGCGCATGGCGGTCCATGAGTCGTGCATGGGTGTTGTGACGCTTCCATTTGCGTCGCCAGACCGCCGAGACTAAGCAGGTCTGGGCCTCATGACGCGCAGACCAGTCCCTTGTCAGAACCATCTTTGAAAAGCCCGGCGCCCGCCGACGAAGCCGACGAGCGTCCTCCACGCATCCGCAAACCGATCGGCTGGTCGATGATCGTGATCGCCGTGCTGGTTGCGGTCAGTGTGGTGCTGGTCTGGCGGCGCGACGGCATCAGCGGCGTGTCGGAAATCCTCCTCGGCGATCTCGCGCTGTTCGGCGGCATCCTGCCGCGCGTACTGGCGGGTTGCCTGCTCGGCGCCTTCATCGCCGAGATCTTGCCGCACGAGAAGGTAGCGCGATCGCTCGGGCCGAATTCCGGTCTAAAGGGATTGCTGATCGGAACGGCGTTCGGAGCGATCCTGCCAGGCGGACCATTCACCGCATATCCAGTGGCGAGTGCGCTGCTCACGGTAGGCGCGGATTTCGGCGCCACCATCGCGATGGTGGTGAGCTGGACTCTGATCGGCTATGGCCGGGCGGTCGCGTGGGAATTACCGATCCTCGGCACCGACTTCACGCTTTGGCGGCTGCTGATCTCACTGCCGCTGCCGGTACTGGCGGGCGCGCTTGGGCGCTTCGTCTATGTACGGATGTATCCGAAGGGCGACGAACCATGAGCGCCGCCCTGATCATCGACATCATCCTTTGGGGCTCGGTTGCCGCCGTCGGATTGATCGCGCTCCGCCGCAGCCCGGCAGTGCTGACAAGTTCGCTGCGCGAAGGCGCGCTCGACTTCATCAATATCGTGCCGCGCGTTGCGCTCGGCGTGATCGGCTCGGGCTTTATCGCCGCCGTCATCCCGCAGGAAATCATCACCGGCTGGCTCGGACCGGACTCCGGCTGGCTGGGCGTCCTCACCGCCGTGATCGCGGGCGCCGCCACGCCGGGTGGTCCGGTGATCGGCTTTTCAGTTGGGGCCGTGGCCTTGAAGAGCGGAGGGGGCGCGCCGCAGGTCGTGGCCTATGTGATTGCCTGGGCGCTGTTCGCTTTTCAGCGGCTGCTGCTGTGGGAGATCCCCTTCATGCCCGCGCGCTTTGTCTGGTTCCGCGCCGCGGTGTCGCTGCCATTTCCGTTCGTGGCTGCGGCCATCGCGATGGCCGTCGGGCGGCCGTAAGTCCCGGAAGGATTCGCCCAAGTAGACACTCGTTATGTTATAATATAACATAGATTTATGCCCGGTTCGCGCGTCCACAGCCATGTCCATGACCACACCCACAGCCATGACCACGGCCATGTGCCCGTACACAGCCATGGGCCGGCTTCGCCCCATCCGGCGCAGGCGGCGCCGTGGTCGATCCTGCGCATGACAGTCGTCTCCCGCCTCAGCGCGGCGCTCGCCGTCAGTGCTTGCCTCTGGGCCATGGTGTGGCTGGCGCTGAGGTGAGCATGACCGCGCCGTTGCAATTCAAAGACGTCACGCTGGGCTATGACCGGCACCCGGCGGTGCATCATCTTTCGGGCGAGATCGCTCCGGGCGCGCTGCTCGCCGTTGTCGGGCCCAATGGTGCCGGCAAGTCCACGCTGTTTCGCGGCATCGTCGGCATCCTGAAACCACTGGCGGGCGCCATTATGACTGGCGGTCTCGATAGCCGCGATATCGCGTACCTGCCACAAAGCGTGGATGTCGACCGCAGCTTTCCGATCTCGGTCTATGATTTCGTCGGCACCGGGCTTTGGCGCTCGACCGGATTTTTTGGCGGCATGGGCAACGGTGCGAGCGACAGGATTGCGCGGGCGCTCGCCGCCGTTGGGCTGAACGGTTTCGAGAACCGCGCGATCGGCACGCTATCCGGTGGACAGATGCAACGCATGCTGTTCGCGCGGGTATTGTTGCAGGACGCTCGGCTGATCGTGCTCGACGAGCCCTTTAACGCGATCGACGCCAGGACTTCGGTCGATCTGATCGCGCTGGTGCGGCGATGGCACTCCGAGAAACGCACCGTACTGGCGGCGCTGCACGATATGGATCTGGTGCGCGCCAATTTCCCCGAAACTCTACTGCTGGCGCGCGGGCCGGTGGCCTGGGGCGCGACCAGCGAGGTATTGACCGCGGAAAATCTGCTGGAAGCTCGCCGGATGTGCGAAGCATTCGACGAATCGAATTCATGCGCCGGGCGCTGGCCGCCGCGGTCGCGCTTGCGCTGGGCGGCGCACCAATCGGCGTATTTCTGATGCTGCGCCGCATGAGCCTGGTCGGCGACGCCATGGCGCACGCGATCCTGCCGGGCGCGGCGATCGGATTTTTGCTGTCGGGCCTCAATCTGTTCGCGATGACGACGGGCGGGCTGATCGCGGGCTTTGCAGTGGCGATACTGGCAGGCGTGGTCTCGCGCTCAACCGGGCTGAAAGAAGACGCCTCGCTTGCTACGTTTTATCTGGTGTCGCTGGCGCTCGGCGTGACGATCGTCTCGATGAAGGGCACCAATATCGATCTCCTGCACGTTCTGTTCGGTAACATCCTCGCTATGGACGATGCAACGCTGCTGGTGATCGCGTCCAATGCGACTATCACGCTCATTGTGCTGGCGGTGATCTTTCGTCCGCTGGTCATCGAGAGCGTCGATCCGGTGTTCCTGCGCACTGTGAGCCGGGCCGGCGCGCCGTCGCATCTCGCATTTCTTGCGCTGGTCGTGGTCAACCTGGTTAACGGCTTTCAGGCGCTGGGTACGCTGCTGGCGGTTGGGCTGATGATCCTGCCGGCCGGCATCGCTCGGTTCTGGTCTCGCGACATCACCGCCATGATCTGCATCGCCGTCGCGAGCGCTGTCGTGTCGGGCTACGCCGGGCTGGTGCTGTCGTTCCAGACAAAAGTGCCGTCGGGACCGGCGATCATTCTGGTGGCGGCGGTGCTGTATGTCGGTTCGGTATTGTTCGGCAGCGTCGGCGGCCTGTTCCGGCAGATGTTTCCCGGACGGCACCTCGAAGCGTAGCGGGACACGCAATGCGGTGTTTTTGGC
>VAZS01000037.1 GCA_005884855.1 Alphaproteobacteria bacterium
CATCGGGCTGACGCTGAAGGGGACGCCCGGCATCGTCTCGCCTGAGGGCGTCGCAGGTCTTGAATTCAGCGACGAGGCTGACACGGTGAACGCGCTGGTGCCGGAGCTGAAAGCGCGCGGGGTGCAAGCCATCGTAGTGCTGATCCACGAGGGTGGTTTTCCGACCGGCGACTATAATGAGTGTCCGGGCATTTCCGGACCTATCGTCGATATCGTCAAGAAACTAGACAGGGCCGTGGACGTCGTGATCAGCGGCCACACCCATCGCGCCTATGTCTGCGAGATCGACGGACGGCTCGTCACCAGCGGCGACAAGTTTGGCACTCTCGTCACCGCGATCGATCTGAAGCTGGATCCCGCAACCCGTGACGTGATCAGCGCCAGAGCCGACAACATTATCGTCCGCAGCGGTACGTACGCCAGGGCTCCCGAACAGACCGCGCTGCTCGAAGCCTACGACAAGCTGGCTGCGCCGATCGCCAACCGACCCGCCGGGGCGCTCACTGAGACGTTGTCGCGAGTGCCCAAGGAGACCGGCGAGAGCCCGCTCGGCGACATCATCGCGGATGCCCAGCTCGCCGCCACCAGCACCGAAGCAACTGGCGCGGCCGTGATCGCCCTCACCAATCCCGGCGGCATCCGTACCGACATGTCGAAAAGGGAAGATGGCGCGGTGACCTACGCCGACCTGTTCGCCAGCCAGCCATTCCGGAATCAACTGGTCACACTCACCTTGAGCGGATTGCAGATCAAGAACACGCTGGAGCAGCAATGGCTCGATCCGAGAAGGCCGCGGATTCTCCAGGTTTCAAAAGGCATCAAATACGCCTGGGACGGCTCCCGCCCTTACGGCGAGCGCGTAATCGCCGATCGCATGATGCTGAACGGCCAACACATCGATCCTGCGTCGAGCTATCGCGTTACGGTGAACAACTATCTCGCGGTCGGGGGCGACGGCTTTACCGCGTTGAAAGAAGGCACGGCGCGTCGATTTGGCATCTACGATGTAGATGCCCTCTACGCCTACTTCCAGGCTAATAGCCCGATCCCACCCGTGACGACCGATCGCATTGCGCGAGTGAATTGAATGACAGGCCACTAACGCGCGGACCGGCTGCGCGCGATCAATCAGGTGCTCGCCGCAGATCGCTTCGACAAACTCGCGCGCGCCGAAGCGCCGGAAGGCAATCTGGACGTCGTCACGCTTTGCCACAACGAGCACTACATCGAGGAGCTCCGGCATATCGCGCCGTCGAAGGGCCTGATCTATATCGACGGTGACACCTCGATGTCCCCCGGGACCTGGGAGGCGGTGATGCGCGGCGTCGGGGGCGCGGTCGCCGCCACGGACTCCGTGATGTCAGGCACCCATGATAATGCCTTCGTCGCCATCCGCCCTCCGGGCCATCACGCCGAAATCAGCCGATCGATGGGGTTTTGCTTTTTCGATAACGCCGCCATTGCCGCGCGTCATGCCCAGCGCAAATACGGCATCGAGCGTGCGGCGATTGTCGATTTCGACGTCCATCACGGCAACGGCACCCAGGATATCTTCTGGGCCGATCCCACCGTGATGTATTGCTCGACCCACCAAATGCCGCTGTTTCCGGGCACTGGCGCAAGCGGCGAGCGCGGCGAGCACGACAACATTGTGAATGCGCCACTAGCCTCGGAAGACGGCGGCGCCAAATTTCGTGCTGCCTTTGAAAACGTGATCCTGCCGCAGCTTCGCAAATTCAGCCCCGAATTGATTGTCGTTTCCGCGGGCTTCGATGCGCATTACCGCGATCCGCTGGCCTCACTCAATCTCAAGGCGGAGGATTTCGGCTGGGTGACGAAAAAACTGATGGATGTCGCCGATAGCAGCGCCGGTGGGCGAATTGTGTCGGTGCTTGAGGGCGGCTATGATCTGCAAGGGTTGCAAGAGTCAGTCGCGGCACACGTCAGCGCATTGATGGGCACGTGAATTCCCGACACAATATGCGGGCATAAATACGCGCATGAATGTCTTTTTAAGTCCGCGCCGGCGAAACGGCGCATGTGGGAAAACAATATGGCCGAAAACACCCAACCGGACGTCAAGACGCTGAGCTTCGAACGCGCGCTCGAGGAACTTGAAACGATCGTCAAGCGATTAGAGGATGGCAAGGTGCCGTTGGAGGAATCCGTAGCCATTTACGAGCGCGGCGAGGCGCTGAAGCGGCGCTGCGAGGAATTGTTGCGGCAGGCGGAGGCACGGGTCGACAAGATAACCACTGATTCCAACGGCCAAGTGACCGGTACCGAGCCGCTGGATGTTCAATGAAGGCGCAGCCGCTTGCAATGAAGGCGCAGCCGCTTGTCACAGTCGAGAATATCGGGCGGATTGGCTCTCTAAATAGCTCTCTAAATAGCTCTCTAAATAGCTCTCCAAATAGCTCTGTAATTACCGCTTGGCGGGTTGCGCGGCCTGATATAGTCCCCGGGCTAATTCGGGGATCATGAGCTTAGTGCGCGTCCAGCACCGCCATATCATTTATGTGCAGGGATACGATCCGCGCGGTCTTGCGCAGTATTACCGCATGTTCAGGACCGAACTTCGAAAGTTCGGCCGATTGTATCGGCTGACTGCCACGATCAGCCGTCCGCAAAGCACGCCTGACGGCGAGACTGCGTCCTGGACCATCGAGACCAAGGCGAGCGAGTGGCAAACCCGCACCAGCTACGATTTCCTGCGGTTTGAAGACCTGATTCAGCGCGATCTTGCCGCGCCGATCTGGAGCACCGTCTTTCAGGCGGTGTTGATCTATTGGCGTCTTGTCTTCAGCGGCACGATTGCGCGATTCTGGAAGGCGCATTGGCGGTTCGCGACCTTCATCACCTATCCGCATTTTCTGCTTCTGATCGAAGCAATGCTCGCTTTGGGCCTGGCCTTCGCCTTCGAGAAAGGTCTGGAAGCGATCGGGATCCCCAAATTGCTGGCTATCGCCGCAGCCGCGACCGCGTTCGTGACGGTCCTGGGCAGCGCGCTCAAGTACACCGAAAACGCGACCTATTTGCTTTATCTGTGGAAATCGTCGTGGTCGGCCACAGTTCGGGCTCGTTCCTGGGCACCGAAATCCTGGCACGCGCGCTCAAGCTGGATCCGGATTTGGCGCGGCATGGTCCGCGCGTTGTCCTGCTTACGATCGGAGGCAATTTCCCGATCGTCGGGTTTCATGCCGTGTCCGAGGACTTCCGCGATCACCTTCGCCTGCTGGCGATCGAGCCTTCGATCGACTGGATCGACTGCCAGTCGCGCAAGGATGTGATGAATTTCTACCCGTTCGACCCGATCGGCGGCCATGGCATCGACGTCGGGTCGGCGCGGCGGAATCCGACGATTGTGCCGGTCCGATTCCGTGAGATCATCAGACCCGAACATTACGACCTGTTCCGCTGGAAGTTCTTCCGCGTTCACTTCCAGTTCGTAATGGCCAATGAGCGGCCTCACGCTTACGACTTCTTCATGATCGTATGCGGGCCGATCGGCTTGAGGCAACGCATGGCTCGGCCTCAAGCCGCCCTGGCGATCGCGACCGGAGACCCCTCGGCACGCGAATGGGCTTGGAAAAGCCTCCAAGCCGCCCCATCTAAGCCGGTACTTGACGCCGATTCAGCCGAATTGGAACGATCCGCGCGTTGTAGGGGTTAGTTCGGCCCGCCGGTAGCCGGTTCCAGGGCAGCTTACGAGGGCCGGTGGGTTGGCTTTAACCTCCTCTTTGTGTAAAGCTTTCATTGCTATCGGGCCTACCCAAAGGACATCGGGCCAGCTTCAAACGCTTCAAATGGCTCATAAAAACAGCTTGGAAGGGTGAAATCGCCAAATTGGTGCATGTCACATTGACCGACCCGGAGCGCATCCAGGCTAACCAAAACAGGCTTCGGCCGCTTCAGGTGGTGTATGGCGTTTCGGGTTTTCGCTGCGCCGAGATCACGCAACTATCTTAAGTCGGGCGGTTTGTCCCGACATGCAAAATTGGAATATCGCTGTGACCAGATTTAGCAAAACGCCGCTTCTCGACACGATTCGGACCCCGCAGGATTTGCGCCGGCTCAAGGTGGAGCAAATCCGGCAGGTCGCCGATGAGCTCCGTCAAGAGACCATTGACGCCGTCTCGGTCACCGGCGGGCACTTTGGCGCCGGCCTCGGCGTCGTCGAGCTGACGACCGCCTTGCACTACATTTTCGACACCCCGCGGGATCGCTTGGTCTGGGACGTCGGCCATCAGGCCTACCCGCACAAGATCCTGACCGGTCGGCGCGACCGCATTCGCACTTTGCGCACTGGCGGCGGGCTGTCCGGATTCACCAAGCGGACTGAAAGCGACTACGATCCGTTCGGCGCCGCTCACTCCTCAACCTCGATCTCGGCAGCCCTCGGCATGGCCGTGGCGCGAGACCTCGCCGGCGAGAAGAATAATGTCATTGCCGTGATCGGCGACGGCGCGATGTCCGCCGGCATGGCCTATGAAGCGATGAACAACGCCGGGGCGATGAATTCGAGGCTGATCGTCATTCTCAACGACAACGACATGTCGATTGCGCCTCCGGTTGGCGCGATGTCCGCCTATCTGTCGCGGCTCTATTCAGGCAAGACCTACCGCTCGCTTCGCGAAGCCGCCAAACAGCTCGGCAAGCACCTTCCAAAGGCGATTGCCGATCGCGCCAACCGCGCCGAGGAATATTCGCGCGGTTTCATGGTCGGCGGCGGGACGCTGTTCGAGGAACTCGGGTTCTATTACGTCGGCCCGATCGACGGCCATAACCTCGACCATCTGCTACCCGTGCTGAAGAACGTCCGCGACATGGAGACCGGCCCGATCCTGGTCCATGTCGTGACGCAAAAGGGCAAGGGTTATGGGCCCGCGGAGGCCTCGGCGGACAAGTATCACGCCGTCGTCAAGTTCGACGTCGCCACCGGCGCGCAGGCAAAGGCCAAGCCGAACGCACCCGCCTATCAGAACGTTTTCGGCCAGAGCCTGGTCAAGGAAGCCGAAAAGGACGAGAAGATCATCGGCATCACAGCGGCGATGCCATCGGGCACCGGGATCGACATTTTTGCCAAGGCTTTCCCGAAACGCACTTTCGACGTCGGCATCGCCGAACAGCACGCGGTAACATTCGCCGCCGGCCTTGCAACCGAAGGCTACAAGCCGTTCTGCGCGATCTATTCGACCTTCCTGCAGCGCGGCTACGATCAGGTCGTCCACGACGTGGCGATCCAGAGCCTGCCGGTGCGTTTCGCAATCGACCGCGCCGGCCTGGTCGGCGCCGACGGCGCCACTCATGCCGGCTCGTTCGACAACGCCTATCTCGGGTGCCTTCCCAATTTCGTCATCATGGCGGCATCCGACGAGTCCGAGCTGGGGCACATGGTTGCGACCCAGGTCTCGATCAACGATCGCCCGAGCGCGGTTCGTTATCCGCGTGGCGAAGGCCGTGGCATCGAAATGCCCGAATTCGGGGTTCCGCTGGAGATCGGAAAAGGCAGAATTGTTCGCCAAGGCACCAAGATCGCGCTGTTGGCGTTCGGCACGCGTTTGGCCGAGTGCGAGAAGGCGGCGGACGAGCTTGCGGCACATGGGCTTTCCACCACCATTGCCGACGCTCGCTTCATGAAGCCGCTTGACGTCGAGCTGGTCCTGAAACTCGCGCGCGAACATGAGATTCTGCTCACGATCGAGGAAGGCGCGATCGGCGGTTTCGGCTCCCATGTCATGCAGACCCTGGCCGAGCACGGGATGCTCGACGGCGGGTTAAGGGCGCGCGCGATGGTGCTGCCCGACGTGTTCTTCGACCACGACACGCCGAACGCGATGTACGCGCGCGCCGGGCTCGACGCCAAAGGCATCGTTGCCAAAGTGTTCGAAGTGCTTGGCAAGGATTTCAAGGTCGAAACTGTCAAACTGGCCTGACGTTCGGTCGAGGCCGCCGGCGCGGGTTTGCCATGATGCTCCCTGCGCGCAAGCGTGCTGACGTTTTACTGGTCGAGCGCGGATTGTTCGAGAGCCGCGCTCGGGCGCAGGCTGCCATTGAAGCGGGCCTGGTCACGGCCGATGGCAAGGCGGTGGCAAAGCCATCGGAGACCGTCGCCGCCGACGCAGTATTGCAGGCGCAGCCCGCGCATCCCTTTGTCTCGCGCGGCGGGGTCAAGCTGGCCGGCGCGCTGGAGCAATACCCGATCGATATCGAGGGTCATGTCTGTCTCGACGTCGGCGCATCGACCGGCGGCTTCACCGAGGTCTTGCTCGCCAATGGCGCCAGTCTCGTGTTTGCGATCGATGTCGGCCGTGAGCAATTGCATCACTCGCTGCGCGGCCATCCGAAGGTGGTCTCCATGGAAGAGACCGACATCCGCGATTTCGAAGGCAAGCGGCTGCCGGTGCGGCCCGATGTCGTGGTCATCGATGTCAGCTTTATTTCACTGAAAGCCGTGCTGCCGGTGGCGCTGTCGCTCGCGGCATCGCCGATGCATCTATTGGCGTTGATCAAGCCGCAATTCGAGGCGGGGCGGAAGCATTCCAAACGCGCCGTCATCCGCAATGCCACCGTGCATCAGCAAATCTGCGACGATATTGCGGGGTTTGCGGCCTCGCTTGGATGCAGCCGCATCCAGGTGTTTCCGTCATCGATTACCGGCGGCGACGGCAATATCGAATTTTTCATTGGCGCGCGCCGTGGTTGAGCGTCTCGTCATCGATCACGTCGGCCACTTTGGCGACGGCGTCGTGGTTGCCGGCGGGCACAACGTC
>VAZS01000378.1:0-2646 GCA_005884855.1 Alphaproteobacteria bacterium
CTAAACCCGATGAACCATATCGGAGTTCGCGCCCGAGAAATCGGGAACAAAATGGCTTACTCTTCGGGCGGTATTCATCAGTTTGGTATCGCCGAACGGGACCTGCGGGAAGCAGAAGGCGTTGGAATGCGCTGGCGAAGCTGCCCGGGACGCGCGTACTATTTGAAATCCGGGTTGGCCGCGAACAATTGGAGCAAACAATGAAACTGCCGTCCGCATGTCTGATTCTCACTGCCTGTACGGTGGCGTGGAGTGCCACGGCCTACGCTCAGACCACCCAACCCGTTGTCAAATTTCCAACTGAAATCGAGTTCAAGGCACCTCTAAGCCCGGGACCGCAAACCGCGGTCTTGTACGGCGATCCAGCAAAGCCCGGCGTTTATGTTCAGAGAACCAAATTTCCAGCAGGCACTAAGGGCATGCCGCATTGGCACCCAGACGAGTGGCGCACGGCTGTGGTCTTGTCCGGAACGCTTTATTTCGGGGTAGGCGAACAGTGGGATGAAAGCAAATTGAAGGCGTATCCCACGGGTACGTTCTATTCGGAACCGCCAAAGACGCCACACTACGTCTGGGCCAAAGACGGTGAGGTCATCATCCAAACCACGGGCATGGGTCCTACGGGCACGACGCCCATTCCTCAAAAACAATAACATCCGCATGTCTGATGCTGAGGATTCCAAAATGGACGAGAAGGACAAAAATGTAGTCGAGCAGATCGTTGATAGCGTGAACGATCTTGTTGAAAGCATCGCGAACACCGCATCCGAAGCTTTTGAACCGGCAACTCAGCCCCCCACTCCAAAGCCTAAAAGACAATCAGTGCCAGACTATGAATTTCCTGCAGCAGCTTCTAGCGCGAACACAGTGTCCACTCCGGTGAAGAAACCGGCTGCGAAAAAGAAAACACAACTGGCGAAGAACCCGGTCAAAAACACCGTCGCGAATTCATCGAGCAAGCAAAGCGAAAACGTCAAGCAGCTTTCGAAGAAGAGAAAGTCGAAGCGTTAGAGATGAGTGACACCAACGTCCAAATCAATTTTGATGCTCCTGCCGTTCTCCAAAAATGGCCTTCGATCAGGAATCAACGCGTTAGGCCGCAACTTTTTGGACTGCCGTCATGTGGCGCTGGCGTTTCAGCGCGACTTGTCGCAGTCGCGCAGAACGAGTGGCGAGCCGCACAGATCAAACCTGGAGAAACTGTGGATTGGCCGTTTCGTTCTCAGTAGAACAGGAGAACTGGGCCGTTGATCGCGGGGGTGATGCGTGATCATCTAGACAGTCTAACAGGGGGGGAAACGCCATGGCCTATTTTTCGGCGACCGACGACGCAGCCCAGAGAGGGGGCAAGGTTGCAGCAGATATCGCTTGCGCGGTGATGCTGTTGGCGTTCTCCACCGTGTTCTTTGGGTACTTAGGCGGCGTGATCGCGTTCCTCCTTCTTGAATTCGCGCTAATTGGAGTCGATTACCTCATGCCCACTGAAGCTGACTCCAGGGGTGGAACAGTTCGCTAAGGCGTAACGGCCATATTTCCCGACGAGACGAACGCGACAGCTGGTGAAAAGACCGATAGCGAGTGAACTCGCGCCGCTTCATTCGATCACCTCGTCGGCACGCAGCAGGAACGATTCTGGTATCGTTATCCCAAGCGCTTTGGCCGTCCTGAGATTCACGACCAGTTCGAATTTGGTCGGTTGCTCGACCGGCATGTCTGCGGGGTTGCCGCCTCGCAATACCTTGGTCACAAAGGCTGTACTCTGTCGAAAGACCTGGGGACCACGCCCTGCACCCACAACAAGGTCATGAATGCGGGCTGGCCGTTTGGCGGGGTCGGGAACCCCAGCAGTTTCGCACTGCCATGCTCCAAGAATAAGAGCGCAATGATGATGCGAACCAGGCTGAGTGTTTCCGGCAAATATTTCTTGAACCGATCTGCATCCATAAGGGGACTCCTCAAGTTTGGGTCTCCCCCCAAAAATGCAAAAACCGCTTCGGTTGTTCCAGCCGCTTGTATTCTCCTGTGATCCGCTTGGGGCGTGGGAGAATGGGCAGAACGGTTGGCGATATGTTAAATAGACGGTTCCAACAAACAAAGGTGACGCGGAACCGCCCCCTGGGCGTGACCGCCAACCGCTGTTGCGGTGGATGTCGTAGATGCAGCCCCCTTGATAGCCTAGACGATATCGAAATCCTGCAATCGTTGGAGGCTCTCAGAAACGCGCCGTTTCATTCGATAAGCTCGTCTGCGCGGGCGAGCAGCGTCGGCGGCACCACGAGGCCAAGACTTTTCGCAGTCTTGAGGTTGATGGCCAGCTCATATTTCGTCGGAACCTGCACCGGCCAGCGCTCGATCTCGCCGCCGTCGAGGATGTTGATCGGGCTCACCTCGATTCCGAGCGACGGCGCCACGGCTTGAATGACAGCAAATTGGCCGACCCCGGAGGATATAGCAGCATCGCGAAGCACAGCCGCCCGGGTTACGCCAGGCGCAATCTCCCGGAGCAGTTCGGGCCATTTCCCGGCCAAGCTATATTCGAACTGCATGAAGCCGGTGGCGTTTCCGCCCGGCCGCGCCAGGCTGTCGACAAACCCGGCGTCCACCGGGTCGGCCACGTTCGCGAACACGATTGGAACGGTGCGAGTC